>JAIUYB010000210.1 GCA_020216625.1 Desulfarculus sp. | reverse complement strand
GGAGCCGGCCTTCAACCTGCCGGCGGTCTGGATCCCGGCCAGCCGGCGCGAGGAGGCCCAGTTCGCCGGCTACTCGGTGGTGGACCTCTCCACGGTGGTGGCCACTCACCTCACCGAGGTGATCAAGAGCCACTCCGACGAACTCCTGGGCCGCCAGGAGACCCAACGTCTCTTGGACAACCTGCAGAAGACATCGCCCAAGGTGGTGGAGGAACTCCTGCACCAGCTCAGTCTGGGGGCGGTGCAGAAGGTGCTGCAAAACCTTCTGCGCGAGCGGGTCAGCGTGCGCGACCTGTTGACCATCGCCGAGACACTCTGCGACCACTCCACCCTGACCAAGGACCCGGACGTGCTCACCGAGTACTGCCGCCAGAAGCTCAACCGCAGCATCTTGAAGGCCCTGTTGGGCCCAGGGGTGCGCGACCTGCACGTCATGACCCTGGATCCCTCGGTGGAGGACATCATCACCGCCGGCATTCAGCAGACCGACCATGGGGTATTCCTGTCGGTGGATCCCACCAAGGTGCAGAAGATCGTCGCGGGCTTGAACAAGCAGGTGGAGCGTTTCGCCGGCCTGGGCCAGCCGCCGGTGGTGCTCTGCTCGCCGGTGGTGCGGCGCCACTTCCGCCGCATCGTGGAGCGGTTCGTGCCCAGCCTGGCGGTGTTAAGCCACAACGAGCTGGTAAGCGATCTCAACGTCCACGGCGTGGGCGCCGTGAAGTTGGGCGGATAACAGCGAGGTGACGCAACCATGAAAGTCAAGCGCTTCACCGCCCCAGACATGACCCAGGCCATGCGCGAAGTGCGCAAGGCCCTTGGGCCGGACGCGGTGATCCTGGCCACCGGGCGCCTGGCTGGCGGCGGGGTGGAAATCACCGCCGCCGTGGAACCCGGTTTGGCCCGGGAGCGGGACCAGGCCCCGTCCGCCCCGCCCGGGGCCGAGACCATGACCCCGGAGCAGGCCAAGGGGGCCGGCGATCTGGCCGAGCTGACCCGCCAGGTGCGGGACCTGGGACAGATGGTGGCCAGGCATCTGGTGCTGAGCGAGGCCACCCAGGAGTTCGCCGGCCGGCCCGAGGTGGCTCCCCTGTTTCACCACCTGCGCCAACAGGAGGTGGCCCCGGGCCTGATCGCCCAGCTCCTTGACGACCTGGCCGGGCCCGGTGGCGGCAATCTGCTGGGTCGCCTGGCCATCCGCCTGAAAAAGATGCTAAACGTCTATCCGGGACCCGGCCCGGGCCAGGCCCGGCCCCTGGTCTGGGCCCTGGTGGGCCCCACCGGGGTGGGCAAAACCACCACCGTGGCCAAGCTGGCCGCCAGCCATGCCCTCAAACATCGGCTGCGGGTGGGGCTGATCACCCTGGACACCTTCCGCATCGCCGCCGCCGAGCAGCTGATGGTCTACGGCCGGATCATGGACCTCGAAACCAAGGTGGCGGCCAACGGCGAGGAGTACGCCCGGGCGGTGGCCGAGCTGGCCGAGGCGGACCTGATCCTGGTGGACACGGTGGGGCGCTCGCCCCGGGACCAGGGCAACCTGGCGGAGCTGCGCGCCATCCTGGCCGCGGTGCCGGAGACGGTCTGCCACCTGGTGCTGGCTTGTCCCACCCGGGACGCGGACCTCAAGGCCACCCTGGAAAGCTTCGGCTGTTTCGCGCCCCAGAGCCTGATCTTCACCAAGCTGGACGAGACCAGCGCCTATGGCGTGATTCTGAACCAAGTGGTGCACAGCGGCTGGCCGGTGAGCTATCTGACCTGCGGCCAGCGGGTGCCCGATGATCTAGAGACCGCCACCCGCGAGGGGCTGGCCCGCCGGCTGATGCCTCCCCGGGGCGAGCCCCAGGTGGCGGTCTAGGCGCGGCCAGGCGGATCGCAAACACAACGTTTTCCCCGAAAGGAGCCCCCCGGGCTCCGGACCCGAGGATACAAGGAGGGCTCGATGGACCAAGCCCAATCCCTGCGCCGGCTGGCGGCGCTCAAGCGCCTGAACAAGGCCCCGGCAGTCCCCTTGCGCACCCTGGCGGTGACCAGCGGCAAGGGCGGGGTGGGCAAGACCAACCTGGTGGTCAACCTGGCCCTGGCCTGCGCGCGGCTGGGGCGCAAGGTCTTGGTGATCGACGCCGATCTGGGTCTGGCCAACGTGGACGTGGTTCTGGGCCTGGCCCCGGAATTCACCATCAGCGACGTGCTCAGCGGACGCAAGAGCCTAAAGGAAGTCCTGGTGGAGGGGCCGGAGGGTGTTCTGATCCTGCCGGCAGCCAGCGGCGTAAGCGAGCTGTCCAACCTGACCAACGACGAGAAGATGATGATTCTCCAGGAGTTGGAAGACTTCGACCTGGAAGTGGACCTGGTGCTCATCGACACCGCGGCCGGCATCAGCGACATGGTGTTGTACTTCAACACCGCCGCCCAGGACCGCCTGGTGGTGGCCACCGGCGAGCCCACCAGCCTCACCGACGCCTACGCCCTGATCAAGGTGCTCTACACCCAGCACCAGGAGCGCAACTTCAAGCTGGTGGTCAACAACGTCAAAAACGAGGCCGAGGCCAAGGGCGTTTTCCGCAAGCTGGCCATGGCCGCCGACCACTTTTTGGGCGGTCTAAGCATCGACTACCTGGGTTTCGTGCCCAGCGACCCGGCGGTGAGCCGTTCGGTGGTCCTGCAAAAGCCCCTGCTGCTCAGTCACCCCAACTCGGCGGCGGCCAAGGGAATCGTCAATCTGGCCAAACGGTTGCTGGCCACTCCGGCCGATCCTTCGGCGGGCAGCATTAAGTTCTTCTGGCGTAGGTTGGTGGATATGTCGTAACATCCAATGGCTGGGTCCATGCCAAGGCGGGGGGCGACAATCTGGGCAGGCCATGAACGGATACGGCGGAAAGCATAGTGGTGTTGGGCGGACCACCCTGGCTGCCGAACAGCGGGAGGCGCTCATCCTGGAGCACACCCCGCTGATCCGCTATGTGGCCGGACGCATCGCCATGCGCCTGCCGGCCCACGTGCCTCTGGACGATCTCTATAGCGCCGGGGTGCTGGGGCTGATCGACGCGGTGGACAAATTCGACCCCGAGCAGAACGTAAAGTTCAAGACCTACGCCGAATTTCGCATCCGGGGCGCGATCCTGGACGAATTGCGGGCCATGGACTGGGTGCCGCGCAGCGTGCGCAAGAAGGGCAGCCAGTTGGAGGATGTCTACCAACGGCTTCAACACCGCCTGGGCCGGGAGCCGGACGATGAGGAAGTGGCGGGCGAGCTGAAACTGGAGCTTGAAGAATTCTACGGCTTGCTGGATGAAGTTAAGGGAGTCAACCTGTTGAGCCTTGACGACCCGGACAACCCTTTGCTAGGCCATCTGGACGCCGAGCAGGTTTTGGCGGCCCTGGGCCGCGAGGACGGCGAGGACCCCCTGGCCCGCCTGGGGCTGGCCGAATTGCGCGGCCAGGTGGCCCAGGCGATAGGCGGTTTGCCAGAGAAGGAAAAACTCGTCGTTTCGTTGTATTATTATGATGAGTTGACCATGAGGGAGATTGGGCAGGTCCTGGGCTACACCGAGTCCCGGATCAGCCAGATGCACACCAAAGCCATCCTGCGGCTCAGGGCCCGGCTTCGGGACGTGGTGGCCGCCTGACGCAAAGCCGGAGATGACCCATGGCCATGGACACCAAAATGAAAGTGCTCGTGGTGGACGACTTTTCCACCATGCGCCGGATCGTGAAAAACATCCTGCGTCAGCTGGGCTTCGAGAACATCGTCGAGGCCGACGACGGCGAGACCGCGGTGCGCAAGCTGGAGACCGAGCGCATCGATTTCGTTATCAGCGACTGGAACATGCCCAAGATGAGCGGGTTGGAGCTGCTCAAATGGGTCCGCAGCCATGAGGAGTTCAAGGATCTGCCTTTCCTGATGGTCACGGCCGAGGCGCAGAAGGAGAACGTGCTGGAGGCCGTCAAGGCCAAGGTCAGCAACTACATCGTCAAACCGTTCACCGCCGAGACCCTGAGCGAGAAGATCGAGAAGATCTTCGGCTAGCGCGTCCGACTCTCGTCCAGCTTCCGGACCGCGAGGACAGGCGCGCGCAGGGCGGGCGTTCCCCGCCGGGAGGCAAGGTGAGCCCGGAGATACCGCTAGCGCCGGTCTCGCAGGAGCCCGAGGGTGCCACCCGCAAGGTGCTGGACCAATCCCAGTACACGGGCGAGGGCTTCGACGAGGACGTGCTGGCCGAGATCGAGCGTCGCCTGGACCGGGAGGATTTCTCCGGCGCCGCTCGAACCAGCGACCGGGTGGAGTTGGACAAGGCCGACCTGCCCACGCTGGAGGCCGCCAAGCCGCCCCCCCCCGAACTCGAAGTCGACCTCTCCGGCGATATCCCTTCCCCCGCCGCGCGAATCGCGCCCGAACCCATAGCCGAGATCGCGGTCCCGGAGGCTCCCCGTTCGCGGACCTGGCTCTGGATCGGCCTGGGCGGGGGGGTGCTGCTCCTGCTCCTCTCCGGCCTGGGCACTTGGCTCTGGCTGCGCTCGCCGGCGCCGACCCCGGCCCCGCCGGCGGCCAAGGCCCCGGCTCTCAAGCCTCCCTCCGGAGCGGTGGTGGAGAAGATGCCATCCACCCAGGCCCTGGTCATCCCCCTGGAGCCGTTCCTGGTGCCTTTGATGAAGACGGGCAAGGACGAGGGCCGGCTGCTGCGCCTGACCGTGACCGCCGAGCTGGGCGACGGCACTGGCAAGCAGGTGCTGGTGGAAAAGCGCATCCTCCTGCGCGACACCATCTATCGCCTGTTGCGTGACCGGCCGGCGGGGGAGGTCGAGCAGGCGCGCAACAAGCAACTGCTGGCCGGCCAGATCCGCGACGCGGTCAACGCCGCCCTGGGCCAGCCGGTGGTCCAACAGATCGCTATCACCGAGTTCGTCATCACCGGTTGAGTGACGAACGGAGGAAAAGGCGGATGAGCAACGGCGCGGTCAACCTACCCATCGTGATCCAGCAGGCCGGCGATGTCAGCCGGGTGCAGGAGCAGGTCCAACGGGTGGGCGAGCAGCAACAAATGGCGGCCGGGGCCGAGATGGTCCGCGAACAAGCCCGCACCCGCGAGTCGGTGCAGGCCAGCCAGCGTGGCGCGGCCGGGGCCAAGGTGCGGGCCCAGGACCGTGACCGCCA
>JAIUYB010000209.1 GCA_020216625.1 Desulfarculus sp. | reverse complement strand
CTCAGGCAGAAAGACAACGCCATTTGCACCACGAAGTCCGCGTAGCGGTCCACGCCCACTCGGCGGCCGGCGTATTTCCAACGCTTGAGGTACCAGTCCTGGAGCATGGCCTTGATCATGGCCGCGGCCAGGTGACGGTCCAGCGGGACGAAGACCCCGGCCGCCTGGCCCTGGGCGATGATCTGTGACAGCAGCCCCTCGGTGTACAACTCGCTCTGCTTGGCCTTCTCCTTCTCCTCCTCGCCCAGGTGGCGGGCCTCCATGTAGGAGAAGAAGAACCAGGCTTGCAGGGCCTCGCTGAGATAAACATGGGTGCGGATGGCCGCCGTCAGCCGCTCCACCGGATCTGCGATAGCCTCTATGCCTTTTTCCAGCACCCGGCGGGTCAGCCGGCGGCCGGTGGACTGGATCATCTCCAGCAGCTCTTCCTTGCTGGAGAAGTAGTCGTAGAGCGCGCCCATGGACAATCCGCTGGCCAGGCTCAGGTCGCGCATGCTCATGGCCTGGAAGCCCTTCTGGTTGCTGACCGCGAGGGTGGCGGCGAAGATCAGCTCCAGGTTCTTGACCGCGGTGCGCTCCTTCTTGGTCTTGATGGATTCACGATGTCCAGCGAGCATCTCGCGGCAGATGTCGCTGGGCGACAACTTCTCCCGCCGGCTGAACTGGGCATAGTTCATCGCAACCCATGCTCCGCCGCGTATTCCTTGAGGATGCGCTTGGCCACCGAGACCTTGTGCACCTCGTCCACGCCGTCGTAGATGCGCGCGGCGCGCTCGGCCCGGTAGAAGAAGGCGATCAGGGTGTCGTCGGTCATGCCCAGGCCGCCGTGGATCTGCAAGGCTCGGTCCACCACCCGCTGCATCACCCCGGCGGTGTAGTATTTGATCAGCGAGATGTCCTGACGGGCCTCCTTGGCCCCCTGGGTCTCGATGCGCCAGGCGCAGTTGAGCACCAACAGGCGGGCGGCCCGCACCTCGGCCGCGCTCTCGGCGATCCAGGCCTGCACGATCTGCTGTTCGGCCAGGCGCTGCTTGGGGTTGGCGGCCCGGGTCAGGGCGCGCTCGCACATCAGCTCCATCGTGCGGTTGCAGATGCCGATCCAGCGCATGCAATGGTGGATGCGCCCCGGTCCCAGGCGCTCCTGGGCGATGACGAAGCCATGGCCCTCGGGACCCAGCAGGTTGGCCTGGGGCACTCGGCAGGACTGGTAAAGGATTTCGGCGTGGCTGTGCCAGCCCGAACCGGCGTGGCCCATGACCTGGATGTTGCGCACCAGGTTGAAGCCAGGGGTGTCGGTGGGCACGATGATCATGGAGGCTCGCAGGTGGGGCGGAGCCTCGGGGTTGGTCACCGCCATCACGATGGCGAACCGCGCGCCGTCGGCCGAGGAGGTGTACCACTTGTGACCGTTGATGACGTAGTCGTCGCCGTCCTTGACCGCGACCGTGTCCAGCATGGTGGGGTTGGAGCCGGGCTGGTCGGGCTCGGTCATGGAGAAGCAAGAGCGAATCTCGCCCCTGACCAGCGGATCCAGGAACCGCTTCTTCTGCTCTGGCGTGCCGTACTTCATCAGGATCTCGATGTTGCCGGCGTCCGGGGCCTGGCAGCCAAACACGTAGACTCCGGTGGGAGTGCGGGCCAGGGCCTCGCAGACCAGGCCGTACTCCACCAGGTCCAGGCCCATGCCGCCATGCTCCTTGGGATGCAAAGGCGCCCAGAGCTCCATCTTTTTGACCATCCGGCGCTTTTCTTCCAGCACCGGCTCCAGGTCGGCCCACTCGCCGTGCAAAAAGTCGTGCTCCAGCGGGACCAGCTCCTTGTCCACGAACTCGTTGATGAGTTCCAGGATGGTCTGCATTTTTTCGGATATGGCGAAATCCATGTCGGTCACCCCTTTGAGGCGTAGGTTTCAGCGATAGGTCACCAGGCCCGGCTCCCCGGCCAGCTCCAGGTGGGCGGTGCTATTGAACAGGGACAGGCTCAGGCGCTGGTCGTCGTAGAAGAAGCTGGACAACGAGGCGTTCTTGATCACCCAAGTCAGGCGCAGGGCGCGCTCGTCGCTGAGGCCCAAGGCCAGACGCAGCACCGCCGCGATGGGGCCGCCGGAGGTGAAAACCGCCACCGCCCGTCCCCGGCCGTTCTCGGCCCGCACCCGCTCCAGACCGCGGTCGACGCGGCCCAGGAAGGCGCTCCAGGTCTCGGGCACCAAATCGTCATGGCGGCCGCCGATCCAGCGCAGCATGGCGGCCTCGTAGATGAGCTGGAAGCTCTTGCGGTCGCGAAACATGTTTTGGGCCACCGTGTCCAGCTCCGGGGCCTCCTGGCGCATGACCGGCAGCAGGGCCTTGATGATGGGGCCGGAGTCGTATTCGTCGAACTCCGGCAAGCTCTGCAAGGCGGGCGGCGAATCCAGGCAATCCAAGGCGGCGCGGGCGGTGTCCAATTGGCGGGACAGGCTGCCACAGTAGGCCGCGTCCAGCTTGAGGCCCAGGTCGCGCAGATGCTGGCCGGTGAGACGGGCTTGGCGCACGCCCAGCTCCGAGAGGCGGTCGTAGTTGTCCTGGCCGAAGGAGGCCTGGCCATGACGCACCAGATGCAACACGCTCACGAGGTTTGGCGCTCCCGGGGCGACGCCCCCTCTCTGGGTATGCCTCATCTTGCCTGGCGCCGGAGGGCTTGGCAAGCTAAAACTAGCGAGCGTTCGCTTTTTTATTTGCCGAGGGCGGGCTGGCTGGCGTAAGCTTCACTCAGGTCCTCAACCCAATCCTTAGGCGGTGGCGCGTGCGCATCCTGGTTTGTTGCAAACAAGTGGCCGAGCCCGAAAGCCTGCTCCTGGACCAGCAAGGCCGGCCCGACCCCGGCGTTCCGGCCCGGCCCAAACTGGCCGAGTGGGACGCCCGCGCCCTGGAGGAGGCCCTGGTGCTCAAGGAGAGCCATCCGGGCGTGGAGGTCTGGGCGGTGACGGTGGGGCCGGCCGAGGCCGACGCGGTGCTGCAACGCGCCCTGGGCATGGGCGCGGACCAGGCCGCCCACATTATCGCCTCCGATGATCCGCCCTCGCGGCCGAGCGGCATAGCCGCCTGGCTGGCCGAGTTCGCCCGGGGGCGGGGCTTCGACCTGATCCTTTGCGGCGTGATGTCCGAGGACGCCATGCAGGGGCTGGTGGGGCCGATGCTGGCCGAGGTTCTGGACCTGCCCTGCGCCACCGGGGCCGTCAGTCTGGCGCTGTCGCCGGACAACACCGGGGTGCGGGTGGAGCGGGAGATGGAGGGCGGCCGCCGCCAGGCGGTGGAGCTGCCTCTGCCGGCCTTGGTCACGGTGGGCGCCAGCCCCCGCCAGCCCCGCTACCCCAGCCTCTCCCACCTGCTGCGGGCCAAGAAGGCCCCTCGCCTGCGGATCGAAGCCCAAAACCTGGCCCAGACACCGACCCGCGAGGAACGCCGCGGCCTGTCCCTGCCCCAGCGCCAGCGGGCCGGCCTGCGCCTGGCCGGCGGCTCGGCCGAAAAGGCGGCCCAATTGCGGGCTATTCTTGAGGAGAGATCGCTGCTATGAGCCCGGAGACTGTCGTGCCACCGGAGGGAGGCCGGGTGGTGGCGGTGCTGGAGCGCGGCCCCGCGGGCCTGGCCCCCGTGAGCCTGGAATTGGCGGCCGGAGCCAAGCTTTTGGCCGAGTGGCTGGGCCTGGAGGCCCGGTTGGTGGTGCTGGGCGATCAACCGGAGGAATTGGCCCGTCAGGCGGCGGCCAGTGGCCTGCCGGTGATGGCGGTGCGGGTTCCCGGTCTGACCGGCTTTTCCGGGGAGGTCTATCGCCAGGTGCTGGCCGAGCTATTGCCGCGGTGGCGAACCGCGGTACTCTTGGCCGGCCACACCACCAGCGGCCTGGACTGGCTGCCGGGTCTGGCTGGTCGTCTGGACGCGGCCTGCGTCAGCGGGGTGGAGGGGATGCGCCTGGCCGAGGGCCGGCTGGTTCTCCGCCGCGCCACTATGCACGGCAAGCTGGTGGAGGAAATCGCGCCCCGGGCCTGGCCCCTGTGCCTCACCCTCCAGCCCGGGGCCTTGGCCTCTCGGGTGACGACCGGCAACGCCCCCGGCGCGGTGGAGATCATCGAAACGGCGCAGCCGGAGTTGCGAACCAAGGTGGAGGACCTGCCCGGCGAGGCCAACGCCGACGCCGCCCTGAGCCAGGCCCAGGTGGTGGTGGCCGCCGGTTTGGGGGTGGGCGGGCCGGAGAACCTGGAGTTGCTGCGGCGCCTGGCCGCGCGATTCCCCAACTCCGCCCTGGCCGGCTCGCGGCCGGTCTGCGACCTGGGCTGGTTGCCCTACCGCCAGCAGGTGGGCCTGACCGGGGCCACGGTGAATCCCCGGCTCTACATCGCCTGCGGCATCTCCGGGGCCCGGCAGCACACCGTGGGCATGCAGGGCTCGGGCTTCATCGTGGCCATCAGTCACGACCCCCAGGCCGCCATCTTCAACCTGGCCGACGTCTGCGTGGTGGATGACCTGCCCGCCTTCCTGCAAGCCTTCCTGGACCTGATCTGAGACGCCTCCCGCCTCGCTTCCGCGCCGGTTTTCACTATAGCCATTAAACATACTATTACGATCGCTGTTTATCCGATAAAATTGGTTGGGTCAATAATATCAACCGAGAGGAGCGATCTTGTCCGACCTGAAAATCAAAAGCCGCGTGGACGAGCTGGAGCAGCGTTACAAGCTGATCGCCGAGAACCTGGTGGATGCCATCTGGGTCCTGGACCTGGAGACCATGCGCTACGATTTCATCACCCCCTCGGTGACCAGGCTCAGCGGCTACACCCCGGAGGAATACGAGCAATTCCGGGTCTTGGACCGTTTGCGCCCGGATTCCGCGGCGGTGCTGCTGGCGGCCCTGGCCGAGGAAAAGTCTTTGTTCGACAAGGGGTTGTCCCAACGGCGCACCTTCGAGGTGGAGATGATCCACAAGGATGGGCACCCCTATTGGGTGGAGATTTCCAGCAAGCTTTACCGGGACGAGGGCGGACGCATCAAGATCGCCGGGGTGAGCAAGGACATCAGCCGGCGCAAGGCCGCCGAAAAGGAGCGCGAGGACCTGATCCAGCGCCTGGGCCTGGCCTTGGCCGAGAAAGAGCGTCTGCTCAAGGAAGTCAAGGTCTTGCGTGGGCTGCTGCCCATCTGC
>JAIUYB010000208.1 GCA_020216625.1 Desulfarculus sp. | reverse complement strand
CCCTGGGGCGCGATTGCCGGCTCTCCGGCGACCGCTACCGCGACCTGCTCCTGGAGGGCCTGTTGGCCACCGGTCGCCAGGTGCTGGACGTGGGCGTCTGTCCCACCCCGCTGCTCTACTACTCGGTCTGGCACTATGAGGCCGACGGCGGAGTGATGATCACCGCCAGCCATAACCCCCCGCAATACAACGGCTTCAAGGTCCTGGCCGGCAAGAGCACCATCCACGGCCAGGAGATCCGCAAGCTCTACGACATCGCCGTGGCCGGCCAGTTCGCCCGCGGTCAGGGCAGCGTCCAAGCCGAGGAGATCGTGGGACCCTACAGCGACTACGTGGCGGCCAACATCAGGCTGGCCGGGCCGCTGAAGCTGGCGGTGGACGCCGGCAACGGCACCGCCGGGCCGGTGGCGGTGCCCCTGATGCAACGCCTGGGCATCGAGGTGCTGCCCCTGTATTGCGAGATGGACGGCAACTTCCCCAACCACGAGCCCGACCCCACCGTGCTGGAGAACATCGCCGACCTGCGGGCTTTGGTGGTCAAGGAGGGCCTGCGGGCCGGGGTGGCCTACGACGGCGACTCGGACCGGGTGGGGACGGTGGACGAGCTGGGCCAGCCCATCTGGGGCGACATGCTGCTGGCAATTTTCGCCCGCTCGATCCTCAAGGACCACCCCGGAGCCACCTTCATCGGCGAGGTCAAGTGCTCCAAGAACCTTTACGACGACATCAAGGCCCACGGCGGGGTGCCGGTGATGTGGAAGGCCGGCCACAGCCTGATCAAGCAGAAGATGGCCGAGACCGGGGCGCTTTTGGCCGGCGAGATGAGCGGCCACATGTTTTTCAAGCACCGCTGGTTCGGCTTCGACGACGCCATCTACGCCTCCCTGCGCCTGGCCGCGCTGCTCTCGAATAACCCCGCGCCCCTGTCCACCTGGCTGGCCGACCTGCCCAAGGTGGTCAGCACCCCGGAAATTCGGGTGGACTGCCCCGACGAGCTAAAGTTCCGGGTGGTGGCCGAGGTCACCCAGGAAATGCGTAAAAAATACGAGGTGGTGGACGTGGACGGCGTGCGGGTCACCTTCCCCGACGGCTGGGGCCTGGTGCGGGCCAGCAACACCCAGCCCGCCCTGGTGATGCGCTTCGAGGCCCAGAGCCAGGCCCGCCTGGAGGAGATCCAGCACCTGGTGGAAAGCGCGGTCAAGACCGCCCGCGACCGGGGCTGAACCCCAGGGCGGACGCTCCCCCGGCTCGGGGGTCGCCCTAGCCAAGCAGACGTATTTTTTGCCTTAATTTAGGGGCGGGGTCAATCCCCGCCCTGTCTTTTGGTCTCAGCCCAGGCGTGGCCGAAACTTCTCATACCAGCTCCGGGTCGCGCACCTTGCGGGCGTAGCTGTGGGCGGTGTAGACCGCGGCCAGGGGGTTGTGCCCGGTGACCCGGTCCTTGACCGCCAGCACCGTGGTGGGCGCGGCGGCGTGCTGAAAGAACAGGCTGTCGTGGCCCACGCACAGGCCCAGCACCACGTTGAACTGGGCCCCGCCCTGCTCCAGCAGCTTGGCTTGATAGACCGGGTTGCACATGTTCTCGGGTCCGCCCTGGTGAATCTTGTCCTCCTCGCCCAGGCCCAGGAACTCCTTGGGCGTGGCCCCGGCCTTGCAGCAGGCCGAGACCACCGCGAAGCCCCAGTCCTTGAACACGCCTTCCACGATGCCGGCCTCGTGGGCCAGGCCGATGCAGAAGGCCAGGCCCAGGCGCTGGTAGCCCATGCGACGGGCGAACTCGCAGATCTCCACCAGGCGGGTCTTGCTGGGTTGCATGGTGTAGGGCCGCTGGTGGCGGTTCTGGTAGCAGGCCGCTTCCTGGATCGAGGCCTGGCGGGCGAACTCCCGGGTTGGCTCGCCGGCATAGGCCTGGTTGGCTTCGGTCAGGCCGGGCTTGCGGCCGCTGGTGGGGCAGGCCTTGCCGGGTTTGCCCTGGGGCTTCATGCAGATGCGCTCGCCGCTGGGGACCGCGCAAGCCGCGCAGTCGGCCGGGGTCTTCTTGCCGCCGCTCATTCTGGTTCCTCCTCCGGCCTCGCGGCCGCCCGCCGGGTTCAGCGGCGATAATACTTGGCCCGCGAGGTTTTGCCGCTGGCCTTGCCTTTGCCCCGTTTGAGCTTGCGGCCGCCCCCCTTCTGGGCCTTGATGGCCTGCTCCTTGCCAAGTTGGTATTCCTGCTTGGCCACGGGGTTGACGTAGGCGTCGCGGTCGCCGGCGCGGTTGTTGCCATAGACGCTGTTGTAGCCGCGCCGGGGATGACGACCCTGGTGCTTGGTGCGGTTGCCCTTGCGCTTAAGCCCCGACTTCATCTTGCGCAGACCGGCCTGGGCCTGGCCGCCGTCCAGTTGGCCGGGCAGATCCCCCAACCAGAGGCCGCAGGCCACCACCACCACCAAACCCCATCGCCACCACCGCCCGCTCATTAGCCCGCTCCCCAAGGCATCCCGAGTGTTCGCCCCAGATGGTCGACAATTCCCGCCAACTCCGCCAGCATGCTAAGCTTAACACGTGAGGTTTGTCATCGTCCCGGGCAAAGCGCGGGCGGTGGGGCGATAATCACAGCCGCCCGGCGGCGCCTGGGCGATTATCACCGCGCGCCCCGCCGGGGCCGATCCGATCGACCCGGCCCCGGACCTACCTGGAAGGGTTTGTTCAACCCAGCGTGTTGACTATTTTTTCTTGGCCGACACGCTTGCTAGACTTAGCCTTGTTAGGTTATCATTTGGCCAGGTGCGATCCGCCGGTTGTGCCAATCTGGACAAGGAGACTCTAAGCTGTGATCAAACCTGTGGTCAAAATCCTAACGTTTTGCATCTGCCTGTCCATACTTACCGTTTCACCCTCCGCCCATGCGGTGGACCCGGACGTGTATCGCATGGGCCCCGGCGACATCCTGGAAGTCGTGGTGTGGAAGGAAGACCGCCTGAGCCGCAACGACATTCTGGTTCGCCCCGACGGCCGCATCTCCCTTCCCATGGTGGACGACATCATCGCCGCCGGTCTGACCCCCATGGAGTTGAAGGAGGCCATCACCAAGTCAGCCGGCCGCTTCGTGCAGCGCCCGATGGTCTACGTCATCGTGCGCGAGCCGCGCAGCCATTCCTACAGCGTCATCGGCAACGTGCGCTCACCGGGGCGCTTTCCCCTGGAGCAGCCCACCACCGTCCTGCAGGGCATCGCCGAGGCCGAGGGCTTCAACGAGTGGGCCCACAAGGACGACGTGGTTATCCTCCGCGGCGCCGGACAACAGCAGACCCGACTCAATTTCAGCTATTCCGACGTGTTGAGCGGCAAGGGCCTGGACCAGAACGTGATCCTCAAGCCAGGTGACACCATCATCGTTCCCTAACCCCTCGCGGGCCGAGCCGAAAGTGATCGATGACCCCGAGCGTCTCTCACCGTCCCTGCCCAAAGCCTGCCCTTTCCTGGCGTGCGCCGCTTTTGCTGGCGTTGCTGGGATGTTGTCTCCTGGGCCCAGGCTCGGCGCCGGCGCAGGCGGGCATGTTGGTGCGGCCCACCGTCAGCGCGGGCATGGGCTATGACAGCAATGTACGCCTGCGCGCCCAGGCGGTGGGCGACGCCTACGCCACCGTGACCCCGGGGGTGAGCCTGGAGGCCGGTCCGCCGGAAAACCGGCTGCTCCTGTCCGGCCAGGCCCGTTTCAATCAATACCTGCGCCACACCGAGCTGAACCAGTTGGACGGCGGCAGCCTCAGCGCCCGCTGGCTGCGCCGGCTGTCGGAGAAAACCACCCTCACCGCCAGCAACGTCTTTTCCGCCACCTACGACCAGGCCGAGTTGGACGAGGGCGGGCAGTTGATCCAGGTGCGCGACGACTCCGGCCGCCGCGACCGCAACACCACCGCCCTGCGTCTTTTGCATCAACTGGGCCCGCGCAGCAACCTCAGCGCCGGCTACACCTACTCGCTCAGCACCAGCACCAGCGACAGCGTGGAGAGCGCCGTCTACCACCGCGGCGAGCTGGGCTGGCAGCAGGCCCTGGGGCCGGATTACAGCCTGGGACTCAACGCCGACGCCAGCCATGACGACTTCCAGCGCTCGGCCGACACCAACCGCGGCGGGCTCGGCCTGCGCCTGGCCCGGCATTACGGCCCTCTTTCCGAGATCTACCTCTACGGCCGGACCGGGATGGTGCGCTCGCTCAGCGAGGACGACGCCTTGCGCACCGCCCGCAGCTACGACACCTACACCGCGCGGCTGGGTTACAAATCGCAGTTGACCCAGCGCCTGAGTCTGGACGTCTCCCTGGGCGGCACCAAGGTGGACGGCGACAGCCGCACCAACAGCGCCGCCGGCAATGTCTATCCCACCGGCGAGGCGAGCCTCAACTACCGGGGCGAAACCTGGCTGACCCGGGTCTATGCCAACGCCTCCCTGGGCGAGTACGAGGCCCTGGGCCAGAATTCGGGACTCACCGACACTCGCCGCGCCGGGGTCAGCTTCTCCTGGACCCCGCGCCAGCACTGGCGCTTCTTCGGCAGCGCGGACTTCGTCTTCGACGACTACAAACAGGACCCCAACGCCGCCGGCACCTCGGGCACCGGCGACGTGGAATCGGTGCGCCTCACCGCCCTGCTCAGCCGCCGGTTGAGCGAGCACTGGTGGGCCAGCCTGGAATACATCTTCCTTAACCGCGACGCCGAGCGCGACCAGGACGACCGGGACCAGAACCGGATCCTGTTCACCATCAACACCGAATGGCCCATGCGCTGGTGACGTAGATGGCGACCAACACCACCACAGTCGATATCCGAAAGTACCTGTTCGTCATCCGGCGCAGGGTCATTCTGTCGGCCTCCGTCTTCCTGGTGGTGATGACCGTGGCGCTGCTCTATTGCCTGCTCTGGCCGCCGGTCTACCAGGCCGCCTGCCTGGTCTTGGTCCAACCCCAAAAGGTTCCCGCCGAGCTGGTGCAGACGGTGGTCACCACCAAGATCCAGGAGCGCCTGCAGATCATCACCCAGCAGGTGTTGAGCCGCACCCGGCTGATGGAGGTCATCGAGCGTTTCAACCTCTACCCATCCTTGCGCGATAAGATGGCCCCGGACCAGTTGGCCCAGATCATGCGCAAGGACGTCAGCATTTCCATCAGCAAGCAGAACTACTTCACCACCGAGTTCCTCTCCTCCGATCCCC
>JAIUYB010000207.1 GCA_020216625.1 Desulfarculus sp. | reverse complement strand
GGGCGAATCCGAAACCGGCGGTTGGTTGGCCTGGGTCTCCCCGCCGGGTTGGTTCGCGGCCGGTGGGGCGGCTGGCGCGGGGGCTGATTCACTTGCGCTCGGCGTGATGGCTGGCGGCTGCGCTTCTCGGGCCGGTCCCAGCCAAAGGGCCTGGGCCGGGGCGTTGCCGCCCAGCAGATAGCCCGACCAGCGTCCCAATTCCACGAACCCCGGCGTGGCCGCCAGAGCCGGGGCCAGGCTGGCCCGGGTCAGCACCGCCAAGGGAGTTTCTTGGGCCAATTCCCGGGCCAGTTGCTCGGTCTCGTTACTGCGCAGGCGGGGTATTTCGCGGTCCAAGTAAAAGAGCATGGTCGGCTTCCAGAGGCCGAAGGAAACCACCTTGGCCGCGCCGCCCAAGCGCTGGACCACCTCCAGGGCCAAGGCCTTGGCCGGTTGCTGAATCTCCTGGGCGGCCTGGGGCAGCAGACCCAGCATCAAGCCGCCGCAGAAAACCGCCGCGCCCAGGGAGAGGGCCAGCACCGCCTCCCGCGCCCTGCCCCGCCGCCGCAGCCAGTTTGGCAGCCAGACCACGGCCAGGGCCACCAAACCCAGGGCCAGGGGCCAGAGGATGATCAGGGGGGCCTGCTCGGGCAGGGCGTACTCGCTGCTGTCCGGGCGGATGGAGGCCTCAATCTTGGGCCAGGCCAGATAGAGCCCGGCCGGCAGGGCAAGGAGCGCCAAGGCCCACAGCCCGCCCAGGCCCAGGTGCAGGGCCTGGTGCACGCCACGCGACAGCCGGCC
Source organism: Desulfarculus sp. (assembly GCA_020216625.1). Taxonomy (GTDB): domain Bacteria; phylum Desulfobacterota; class Desulfarculia; order Desulfarculales; family Desulfarculaceae; genus JACRDC01. The sequence continues at coordinate 4,439 of JAIUYB010000207.1, read as the reverse complement.
GCCGTCCTCGCCAGCCAGCCAGCGCCAGAGCTGATAACCGGCCAGGATGGCCAGCCAGGGCCAGGCCGGCAGGATGTAGTTGATCTGTTTGGTGGCGGCCAGGGTGAAGGCCGCCAGCACCACCAGGACCGTGATGGCGGCCAACAGCCGCAGCCGGGCCAGGGGGTCGGCCTGGCGCGCGGCCTTGGGGTTCTTGGCCAGGGCCGCGCCCAGGGCCGGCAGCCCGGCCGCGCCAAAGGGCCAGAAGCCCAGGAGCAGCACCGGCAGGTAGTAGAAGTACCCGCCGCCATGCCCCAGAAGCACCTCGCTGAAGCGTCGCAGGTTCTGGGAGAGGAAGAAGGCCCGCCAGAACTCGTCCCCCAGCCGCCAGAAGGCCAGGCCATACCAGGGCAGGTTGATGACCAGAAAGATGAGCGGACCCCAGAGCCACTGCGCCCGGCGCAGGCAGTGCAGGAAGCGGCCTTGAACCAGGGCGTAGACCAGGGCCGAGGGCAGCACCACCGCCAGGGCCACCGGGCCCTTGGTCAGGAAACCCAGGCCCAGTCCGGCCCAGGCCAGCCACCACCAGGGCCGGTCGGCCGGGGCCTGGCGCTCGTTGGCCAGAAAGAAGGCCCCCAGGCTCAGGGTGGTGAACAGGGTCAGGGGCATGTCGGTGAGGCTGGCCCGGCCCACCAGGGCCATCAAGGGCGTGAAGGCCGCCGCGGCCAGGGCCAGGGCGGTGAAGGCCGGCCCGCGCGAGACGGTGAGCGCCAGGTAGCCCAGCCAGAGCAAGAGGGCCAGGGCCGCGCAGGCCGAGGGCAGGCGCGCGGCCAGCTCCCCCGGGCCCAAGAGGGCCTGGGCCCCGGCGATGAGCCAGAAGGTCAGGATGGGCTTTTCCAGGTAGTGCTCGCCATTGAGGGTCGGCACCAGGAAATCGCCGCCGCGGAACATGGCCCCCACGCTGGCCGCGTACTCGCCCTCGTCGCGGTCGGTCAGGGGCATCTGATCCAGGTCAACCAGGTATAGCGCCGTCGCCGCCGCCACCACCGCCAGCACCACCAGGAGCCAATAGCGCTGTCCGGCCGGGTTCATGGCCGCTCCTCCCGCCAGCGCCGCAGGCTGGCGGCCAGGGGCCAGCCCACCAACAGGCCCAGCAAGGCCCCGCCCAGGGTGTCGCTGAGGTAGTGGGAGCCGCCGACCACCCGGCCCAGGCAGATCAGGATCGCCGCTGGGTAGATGGCCCAGGTCAGGCGGGGATGATTGGCGCAGAGCAGCGCGGCCAGGGCGAAGCTGGTGGCGGCGTGGCCCGAGGGAAAGGAGTGCAGGTCGCTGGAGAGGCTCGGGCCGAAGAACTCCCAGGCCGGCAGGGACATTCGCGGTCGGGGACGGCCCACCAGGTGCTTGACGATCTGCACGCAGGCCCCGGCCCCCAGGATCGCGCCCAGGCCGCCCATGCCGTCCATCATCAGGCCGCGCCGGCCCAACCGCCAGGCCGCCAGGGCCAACAGGGCCATGGCCCCGCCCTGGACCCCGCCCAGACCGGCGTAGTAGGCGGTTTTGGCCAACCAGATCGACCAGATTTCGCCCGCGCGGACGGTGAAGAACTGGTGCACTGGGTCGTCCCAGTGCCAGGCCAGGGTGGCGAACATAAGCGCCGCCAGGCCCGCCAGCACCAGTCCCCGCCTCCAGCCGGCGCTAACCACCCTGCTCCGCCCCCAGTCCCCGGTCCACCGCGAACTGCATCTGGTGGAGCCGGTGGTAAAGCCCGCCCCGGGCCAGCAGGTCCTGATGCCGGCCCTCTTCCACGATGCGGCCCTCACTCATGACGATGATGCGATCGGCCCGCTGGACGGTGGAGAGACGGTGGGCGATGACAAAGGTGGTGCGGCCCTGCATCAGGTTCTCCAGGGCCTTCTGCACATACATCTCGCTCTCGGTGTCCAGGCTGCTGGTGGCCTCGTCCAGGATCAGGATCGGCCGGTCGGCCAACAGCGCCCGGGCGATGGAGAGCCTCTGGCGCTCGCCGCCGGAGAGCAGCACTCCGGCTTCGCCGATGTTGGTGTCGAAACCCTGGGGCAGGCGCTGGATGAAATCCAGGGCGTAGGCCGCCTTGGCCGCGGCCTCGATCTCGGCCTGGGTGGCCTCGGGCCGGCCGTAGGCGATGTTGTTCCTGACCGTGTCGTTGAACAACACGATCTGCTGGGTGACGATGGCGATCTGGCCACGCAGGCTGGCCAGGCTGGCCTGGCGAATGTCCACCCCGTCGATCAGGATGGCGCCCCGCGTGACCTCGTAGAAGCGGGGCAGCAGGTTGACCAGGGTGGTCTTGCCCCCGCCGCTGCTGCCCACCAGGGCCAGAACCTGACCCACCGGCACGGTCAGGTCGATGTCCTCCAGCACCATCTCGCCGGGGCGATAGCTGAAGCACACCCCCCGGAACTCGATCTCACGGCTCAGGCGCGGCAACTCTATGGCCTGGGGCGAGTCCAGGATCTCGGGCTTGGTATCCAGCACCGCGTAGACCCGGCTGGCCGAGGCCAGGCCGTTCTGGATTTCGTTGTTCAGCCCGCTCAGATGCTTGACCGGCTCGTAGAGCATGATCAGGGCGGTGAGGAAGCTGAAGAAGGTGCCCGGGGTGGAGCGACCCTCGATCACCTGCCAGCCGCCATAGAACAGGATGCCGGCGATGGCGATGCCGCCCAGGAACTCCATCAGGGGGCTGGAGATGGCCCGGGTGCTGACGTCCTTCATGCGCAGGACGAACAGGCGGAAGGCCTCGCGGCTGAAGCGCTCGATCTCGTGCTGCTCGCGGCAGAAGCCCTTGACGATGCGCGCGCCGCTGATGGTCTCGTGCAGCAGCACCGAGACGTCGGCCATGGTCTCCTGGGAGCGGTGGCTGATCTTGCGCAAACGCCGTCCGAACTTTACCAAGGGAATCGCACAGATGGGGAACACCCCCACCGCGAAGATGGCCAGGAACCAATCCCGCCAGAAGAGCACCACGATCAGGCCGATCACCGTGAACAGCTCGCGCAAGAGGCCAGTGACCACGCTGCTCACCGCGCCCTGGATCTGGTTCACGTCGTTGGTGATGCGGCTCATCAGCTCGCCGGTGGGCACCCGGTCGTAGTAGCTCAGCGAGAGTTTCTGCAGGTGGGCGTAGAGGTCGATGCGGTACTGGGTGATGATGCGCTGGCCCACGTACTGCATCAGGTAGCTCTGGCCATAGGAGCAGCCGCCCTTGACCACGTAGAGGACGATGACCACCAGGGGCACCAGGTAGAGCATGGTGCGGTCCTTGGCCACGAAGATGTCGTCCATCACCGGCTTGACCATGTAGGCCATGCCCGAGGTGGCGGCGCTGACCAGGATCATCAGGACCATGGCGAAGGCCAGGCGTGCCCAATAAGGGCGCACCTGGGCCAGAAGGCGGTTGACCAGGGTCCGGTCCTCGCTGACGGGCTTTTTGCTCAAGACTTTTCTTCCAACATGATCCGTTGGGCCAGCTCCGCGGCCCGGCGGCCGCCTCCGGGCCCGCCCAGGCGCTGGCGCACCTCGGCCAGCCCCTGGATCATCTCCTGGCGGACGGTGTCATTGTTCAACAGTTCCAAGGCCTTGTCCGCCAGGTTCCGGGGAGTGGCCTCGTCCTGCAAAAGCTCCGGGATAACCTCGCGCCCGGCCACCAGATTGGGCATGGCCACGTGGCTGACCTTGATCAGGCGCTTGGCCAGGGCGTAGTTGAAGGCCCCGGTCTTGTATACCACCACCATGGGGGCCTCGGCCAGGGCCGCCTGCAGGGTGGCGGTGCCGGAACAGATCAGCAACAAGCGCGATTGGGCCATGACCTGGGCCGCGCGTCCGGGCAGGACGGTCAGACCGTTGAGGGCGTGGGCCTCCAGGTAAGGGTCCAGGAGGGTCCGATCCAGGCCCGGGGCCACCGGCAGCACGAAATGGCAGCGCGGCCTTTCCTTGCGGATCAAGGCCGCCGCCTCCAGGAGCAGGGGCATCAGCCGGCTGATCTCGCTCTGGCGGCTGCCGGGCAACAGGCCCACCAGCTCCGCCCCCGCCGGCACCGGCAGGGGATCACCCGCCCGGGCCAGGAACTCCGCCTCCTCGTCCAACAAGGGGTGGCCCACGAAGGTCACCGGCAGCTCCGGCGTATTCTGGGCGTAGAAATCTTGCTCGAAGGGAAAGACCACCGCCAGATGGTCCACCAGCCTGGCCAGGGTCTGGGCCCGCTTGGGTCGCCAGGCCCAAACCTGGGGGCTGATGTAATAGAGCACCTTGATCCCCAGGGCCTTGGCCGCCTTGGCCACCCGGAAGTTGAAGTCCGGGAAGTCCACCAGGATCACCAGGTCCGGCCGGCTGGCCTTGAGATGGGCCTTGAGGCCTTGCAGGGCCCGCCAGATGACCTTGAGCTTGCCCAGGACCTCGGAGAAGCCCACCAGGGCCAGGTCCTC
>JAIUYB010000206.1 GCA_020216625.1 Desulfarculus sp. | reverse complement strand
AAACCATTTCGTTGAAGCCACCAAAATGGTCGAACTTGGTTCGGGGGCCAAACGGGAGGTCGAGGACATCGCTCTCACTCGGTATGCTTGTTATCTTATTGCCCAAAACGGCGACCCATCCAAGGATCCCATAGCCTTTGCCCAAACTTACTTCGCCGTCCAGACACGCAAGCAAGAGATGATAGAGCAACGCCTAGCTGAGTCCGAGCGAATCAGCGCCCGAAAGAAGTTGACACGTTCCGAGAAGGAATTGTCGGGGATCATCTTCGAGCGCCTTGGTGATAACGACAGCTTTGCGCGCATCCGTAGCAAGGGTGATATGGCGCTGTTTGGCGGCCGGACCACCCGGGACATGAAAGATCGCTTATCTGTGCCCAAGGGGCGCCCTCTAGCCGACTTCCTGCCCACCATCACCATTAAGGCCAAGGATTTCGCCAACGAAATCACAAATTTCAATATAAAACAAAATGATATGCGCTTTGAACCGGACATCAGCCAAGAGCATGTCAAGAATAATCAGGAGGTCCGCAAGCTGCTGGTGGACCGTGGCATCGTACCCGAAAACCTGCCGCCTGCTGAGGATGTTAAAAAGGTGGAACGACGCCTGGCATCCGAGCAAAAGAAATTGCCCAGAAGGACCAAAAAATTTTCAGCTGTCAGCTCTGAAGAATGAGCTGCGGGGTTGACACCTGGCGGGCCACGGACACGCTCACGCACTAAATCTAGTAGTCTGGTCTTGCCATGTGGGCCATACCTGGGGTATGGTAGGCGCAATTTGGTTCAAACCTGACCCTCACGGAGTTCGCCATGGAACTGACCGTGCGCAAAGACGATTTGGCCAAGGGCCTGGCCAAGTCCCAATCGGTGGTGGAACGGCGCACCTCCATGCCCATCCTCAGCAACGTCCTCCTGGACGCCACGGGCGAGCGCCTGAACCTGACCGCCACCGACCTGGAGACCAGCTTCCAGGGGATTTATCCGGCCCGGATCAGCAAGCCAGGTCGGGTCACGGTGCCGGCCAAGAAGCTCTACGAGATCGTCCGCGAACTGCCGGCCGAGGACGTTTATCTGAAAGAAAAGGAAAACAACTACCTGCACATCAGCGGCGGACGGGCCACCTTCGACCTGGTGGGCCTGCCCGCCGCCGACTATCCCGAGCTGCCGGCGGTGGATGGCATCCCCCAGCTGGCCATCGACGGGGCGGTGTTGGGCGAGATGATCGAGAAGACCATCTTCTCCATCAGCCAGGAAGACACCCGCTTCAACCTGGCCGGGCTCTATGTGCAGAAGCGCAAGAAGGATGACGGCCACCGCCTGCGCTTCGTCTCCACCGATGGCCACCGCCTGTCGCTCATCGACCGCGAGGTGCCGGGCCTGGGCGAGTTCGCCCTGGAGGGCGGGGTGATCATCCCCCGCAAGGGCGTGAACGAGATGAGCAAGTTGGCCGAGGAGGGCGGCGAGATCATCCTGGGCCTGAACCAGAAATTCGCGGTGGTGACCCGGGACGAGGTCAAGTTGATCCTGCGCATGCAGGAGGGATCCTTCCCGGACTATGAGGTGGTGATCCCCAAGAACATCAAGCGCAAGGCCATCGTCAACCGCCAGGCCTTCGAGGGGGTGCTCAAGCGCATGTCCTTGATGGCCAGCGACCGTTTCTCCGGGGTGCGCCTGGAGTTCAAGGACGGGCTGGTGGAGGTGGTGAGCCAGAACCCGGACCTGGGCGAGGCCAAGGAGGCCCTGGAGGTGGACTACTCCGGGGAGAGCTTCAACGTGGGCTTCAACGCCCGCTACTTCCTGGATCTGTGCCGGGCCATGCGCTCGGAGGATATCAGCCTGGGCTTCGTGGACGAGCAGAACCCCTGCCTGATCAAGGGCGAGGGCGACGCCGGCTACCTGAGCGTGATCATGCCCATGCGCCTCTGATCGAATTTTCGTCCAACCAGAGCGGCGGACCCCAAAAAACGGGGTCCGTCGTTTTTTTGTAACCTTCATGTACTAAAGAAATTCAAGCTGGCGTCCGATTAGCGCTTATAGGGCGTAATTGGTTTTTTTCCAAGCCGCCTGGCGTGATATATGAATTCACGAGGACCTGGTGGTCAACTCTAGCTAACCCGTTGTGATAAATGCCAACTAGCCCCATCAAGAAAACCCTGGTCGCGCTCGGCCTGTTTTTGGCGATGACCTACCACGTGGTCGGCGCCTGGGCCATGCCCGACCCTCCCCGTCGCGGTTTGGCCCTGAGCGGCCAGCAGGAACAATGGCTCGAAAAAAACTCCCCGCTCCGGGCGGGGGTCTGGACCGACTCCCCGCCGCTGGCCTTCACCGAGGTCGATGGCAAGCCGCGGGGAATCGTGGTGGACTACCTTTCGCTCATCGAGCGTCGGCTGGGGGCGCGGTTAAGCCTGCGGGTCTATTCCAGCATGGCCAAGGCCCAGGCCGGCCTGCGGCGGGGAGAGGTGGACCTGGCTCCAGTGGTGCTGGACGGTCCGGACCGAGACCTGACCTACAGCGAGCCCTTCCTCAGCGTGCCGGTGGTGGTGATGACCCGCGCCGAGAGTTCCGGGATAAACGGCCTGGCCGACTTGGCGGGCAAGCTATTGATGGTCAAGAGCCTGCACCCGGCCGAATTCTGGTTCCGGCGCGACCACCCCCAGATCAAGCTGGCCCCGCTGGAAGATGACGGCGGCCTGTGGACGGTGGCCGAGGGGCGGGCCGACGGCATGATCGGCGGCCTGTTGGACCTGGTCTGGGCGGCTCGGTCCCAGGGCATCAGCAACCTGAAGGTGGCCCTGGCCACCGGCTACAGCTATCAATTGGCCCTGGCCATGCGGCCAGAGCAGGCCCCCTTGGCCGAAATCGTCAACCAGGTCCTGGCCACCCTCGGCCAGGACGAGCGGCAGGAGATCTACCACCGCTGGGCCCCGGTGCAGGTGGACGGCCTGGATTGGGGCCAGGTTTGGCGGTTCGGCGGGGTCACCCTGGGCCTGGGCTTGATGCTCCTGGGCCTGGTGATCTACTGGAACCGCCGGCTGGCCGCCGAGGTCAAGCGCCGGCGGGAGGCCGAGGCGGTGCTGACCAGCACCAAACGCCGGTTCGAGACCGTCTTCCAAAGTCAACTGGACGCCATCCTGGTTCTGGACTCTTCCCACCCGCCCCTGATCGTGGATTGCAACGGCGCGGCCGAGCGGGTTTTCGGCTATCGCAAGGAAGACATGCTGGGCCGGGGCACTTCCATCCTGCATCTGGACCATGAGCACCAGGAGCGCCTTCTGGACCGTCTCTACCAGGGCATGACCCAGCAGGGCTTCTTCCACGAGTCCGACTACGAGATGATCCGCCAGGACGGACGGGTCTTTCCCTGCGAGCTGTCAATCGCCCCCCTGAGCGACGACCAGGGCGAACGCCTGGGTTGGATCTGCGTGGTGCGCGACGTGTCGGAGCGCAAGCTGGCCCAGGAAGAGCGTCGCCGGCTGTTCGATCTCTCGCCGGATTTGCTGAGCATCATGGATTTCGACGGCTACTTCCGCGAGATCAACCTCTCCTGGACCAAGGTCACCGGCTGGAGCCAGGAGCAATTGAAGGCCCGGCCCTGGCACGAGCTGGTCCACCCCGACGACCGTCCCGCCATTCGCGACGCCGGCCGGCGCCTGATCCACGGGCAGACCGTCACCGATTTCGAGAACCGCTTCAAGTGCAAGGACGGCTCCTGGATCTGGCTGAACTGGAGCTCCAGCGCCCTGGCCAGCCACGGCCTGGTCTACTCGGTGGCCCACGACATCACCCAGCGCAAGCGCATGGAAGGGGAGCTGGCGCGCCTGGCCACCACCGACTGGTTGACCGGGGTGGCCAACCGCCAGCACTTCCTGGAGCTGGCCAGCCAGGAGTTCAAACGCTCGCGGCGCTATGGCAAGCCGATGATGGTGGTGATGATCGACATGGACCGCTTCAAGGACATCAACGACACCTACGGTCACGCCATGGGAGACGAGCTCTTGCGCCAGGCGGCCAGGGCTTGTCGCCAAAGCCTGCGCGACAGCGACATCTTCGGCCGCCTGGGCGGCGAGGAGTTCGCGGCGGTGCTGGTGGAGGCGGATCTGGACGAGGGGCGGATGGTGGCCGAACGCCTGCGCGAGGCCCTGGCCGGTCTGCGCACTGGATTGGAGACCGATGGGCCGGTCTGCACCGCCAGTCTGGGCCTGGCCCAGATGGACCCGCGCGACCAGCGCCTGGACGACCTGCTCAAACGAGCCTCGGCGGCCCTCTACCAGGCCAAGCGCACCGGGCGCAACCTGGTGGCCCAGCTCTAGGGAGCGCGTCCCCGCCGGTCGGCTCCGTCACCCAAACAGATCAAGATAGGCTTGGTAAGCGTAGATCCGGTTGCGGTGCTCGCCGGTGACTTCCCTGAGCAATCCTAATTCCTCGAATTTATAAACGGCGTTGCGGGCGGTCTGGAAGCTGGTGCCCAGTTCTTTGGCGGCCATGGTGATGGAGATGTAAGGCATTTTGAAGCAGGCCTCCAACAGGGGAGCGCCTTTGGCCGTCTGGGAAACCAAGGACAGGTGTTCGTTGCGAAGTCGCTGGATGGATGAGGCTGTCAACGAAGCCTTGTGGGAGATGTCGACCACGCCCGCCAAGAAAAAGCGCAGCCACCCTTCCCAATCCCCCTGATCACGCACCGCTTGCAGGCGGTCGTAGTACTCCTGGCGGTGCTCCTTGAAAAACAGGGACAGATAGAGCAGCGGCTTGTGCAGAATTCCCCATTGGCAGAGCAGAAAGGTTATCAACAGCCTGCCCACTCGGCCGTTGCCGTCGAGGAAGGGGTGGATGGTCTCGAACTGGGCATGTACGAGGGCAGCCTTGATCAGGGCAGGCAGGGGTGACTCCTGGTGGATGTAGTTTTCCAACTCGCCCATGGCCCGGGTGATCTCGTTGGGAGGCGGCGGCACAAAGCTGGCCTGGGCGAGGGCGACTCCCTGAGGACCGATCCAGTTCTGGGTTCGTCTGAACTCTCCCGGGTTTTGCCGCGCACCGCGCACGCCCTTCAGGAGTTCGGCATGGATCTCCTTGATGAGACCATTGCACGGCGCGCGCAGCGAGAGTGCACTTTAACAGTCTGATAATATGGGATAAGATAATCGAAACGGAGGAACTGGAGGGGGCGTTTGGCCAACCGTTTCGAAACCCGGCTGTGCGGATTCCTCGACCTGGCGGTGTCGGTGCGTAAGAAGCCGAAGTCGCACCTGGACC
>JAIUYB010000205.1 GCA_020216625.1 Desulfarculus sp. | reverse complement strand
CCGAGAGGGAGCGGCCGCTGATCTGGTGGTTGCGGGTTTTGTGACATTCCTGGCAGGCGAAATCCATCCCCCCCATGTGAACGTCGCAGTTCTTGCTGGGGTAATAGAGGATGCTGTTCATGTCGCCATGCTTGACCGCGTCGCCGCCCCCGCCCTGGAAGTGGCAGTCGCCGCAGTTCTTGCGCGAGGGATGCCCCACCTTCTGAGCCACGGCCTTGAGGTCCACCTGCGGGAAGGGGTAGCCGGCGGCGGTGGGCACCTTGGCATAGGTCCCGGTGGTGTCGTGGCAGACCAGGCAATCCATTCGGCTTTGGTCGTTGAAGTCGAAATTGGCGTCGGACCAGCCATAGCCAGCGTGGCAGGAGGTGCAGCGCGGCCAGTTGGAGGGCAGGGCGATGCAGAAGTTGTTGATGGTGTTGGTGGCCTTGCCCAGGTCCACCCGCTTCTCCTTGCCGAGGGTATGGGGAGAGGGGCCTCGCCAGAGCCAGTGGGCCGACTTCTGTAAGTGATCGGCCGCCTCCTGATGGCAGCGCAGGCACTCTTTGGTCACGGTCAGCGGGTCGGGCCGGTCGGGCAGGTTCACCAGCTTGGCGTGGTCGGGCACGTTCTTGGCGTGGCAGTCGGTGCAGCCGGTGGGTCCGGCCTGGCGCTTCTGGTGGCACTCCAGGCATTGGCGGTGATAGGCCGCCTTGAGCCCGGGGCGGTCGGGCACCGTGGGATTGAACGAATCCTGGTGGCAGGCCGAACACTTGGTGGTGTCGGAGGCCTGGGGGTCGGCGGGGCGGGCATGGTGGCAGACCAGGCAGTCGCCCTGCATGCTCCCGGCGTGCTTGCGGTGGTTGAAGCGCACCGGCGCGTAGCGGTCCTCTTCCCGCTTGATGATGGGGCTGTCCAGGACCACGTAGGTGTACTTCATGTCCTTGATGGTGGGCCTGGCCTGGCCCAGGCGCGCGGCCCGCTGCTGGGCGTCTTCGCGCAGGACATCCTTGACCAGCGGTGTCGCCTGGTGGGCCCTCTCCAGGGCCGCTACTTGGTCCACCGCAACCCAGGGTTTGCCCTGGTCATCGACCTTGGCCGGCGGCGCGGGGAGAGGCTCCTTCCAGGCCGCGATGGCCTTGGTCGGGTCGAATCCCTTGGCTGGCGTGGGCGGGGCGGGAGTGGAAGCCTGCACCACCGCCGTCGCCGCCGCGGCTAGGAGCGACACCGCCAGCAGCCAACCGGCCAGGGACTTCAAGGGGGGGCGCCTCATGATGCGGCCTCCTTATCGGCCGGCGTCAACACCGGAAGGAAATAGACGGTGAAGCGGTAGGCCAGCATCAGGGCCGCGATGAAGCCCAGGGTGATGGCCATTTCCCCCAGGGAGGGGAAGTAGGACTGCTCCGGGAAGGGCGGGCGGAAGGAGACCAGGAAGACGTTGATCCGGTTGAGCACCACCCCCGCCACGATCAGGAAGCTGGCGATGAACAGGGTGGTCCGGCGCTGGCGAAGATTGGGGACCAGGAGCATCACCCAGGGAATCAGCACCCCGAACAGCATCTCCACGATGAACGCGCGGGCCTGGGTTGAACCTTCGCCCAGATATGCCCAAGCCCCGCGGGCGCCAAGGTCGCCCAGCTTCACGGCGCCGTAGAGGCCCAGCAGGAGGATGGTGATGCGCACCAAGCGCGAGAGAAGGGGGCTCTCGTCGGCCAGGGCGAAGGACTTGCCGGCGATGAAGTGCTCCACCACCACCATGGGAAAGCCCACGGCGATGGCCGAGAGCAGGAACAACAGCGGCAGGAGGGGGGTGTACCACAGGGGGTGCACCTTGGTGGGCGCGATGAGCATCAGCGAACCCAGGCCCGATTGGTGCATGCAGGAGAGCACCACCCCCAGGATGATGAAGAACCACATCACTTTGTCCAGGCGGTGGTTCAGCCATTGCAACGGCTTGATGACCCCGCCCAGGCGCTCGGCCACGATGGGGATGAACTCGATGTGCAGCACGGCGCTGTAGACCATCACGCACATGGCCACCTCGAAAAGCACCGAGTTTGGATTCCAGAAGAACATCGGCTTCCAGATGGCCCAGGAGCGGCCGATGTCCACCAGCAGGGCCAAGGTGACGAAGACGTATCCCAACAGCGCGGTGAGCAGGGCCGGCCGGGTCACCGGTTCATAAGCGTGGCGGCCGAAGATGTGGGCCAGGGCGGCGGTGGTGAAGCCGCCAGCGGCCAGGGCCACCCCAGAGGCCACGTCCACCCCGATCCACAGGCCCCAGGGATTGGCTTGGCTGAGGTTGGTCACCGCCCCCAGGCCACCACCGTAGCGGGCGACCACGAAGGCCAAGCCCACCAGGGCCATGGCGGCCAACACCAGGGCGCCCGGGCTCCAGAAACGTTGGCGACCCTGCATGGGGGCGGCCAGGTTGTGGTGGCTCATGGGCGCTCCTCCTTGTCGTTGCGGCGTCCCAAAAGGGCCATCACCCCGCCCAGAATCCCAAAGAGGGTCAGGGGGGCCCAGAGGTAGGCGAAGACACCGTGTTGGATGGTTTCGGTGAGGTGGGGCATCGGCTGGTCGGGCAGGGTCTGGAAGCCCAGACGGGCGAAGGGTTGGGAGCTGAGATAGAGCCAACTGGTGCCCCCCGCCTCGCGCTCGCCGTAGATGTGTGGCTCATAGCGGCCGGGATTGTCCTCCATCCGCTTGCGGGCCAGGCCCAAGAGATCCTGGCGGCGGCCAAAGGTGATGGCCTCCACCGGACAAGCCAGGGCGCAGCCGGGCTTGCCCCCGGTCTGGGAAATTCGCTCGAAGCAGAAGGTGCACTTGCGCACCCGAGGGGTCAGGGGGTCGGAATACTCGTAGGCTGGGATCTGGAAGGGGCAGGCCACCATGCAGTAGCGACAGCCAATGCACTTGCCTTCGTCGTAGTGCACCGCGCCATTGGGCTTCTTGGTCAAGGCCCCCACGATGCAGGCGCTGACGCAAGCTGGATCCTGGCAGTGCATGCACTGGGTTTTGACAAAGGTGGGAAGGGGCTGGTTCTTGTCGTCCCGCCGGCCCGCGTAATGGCGGTTGATAACGGTGAACGCCTTGTCGTCCGGGCGGCGCTTGCGCTCCAGCACCGTGGGATCATCAAAAGGCCGCTCCGGAGCCGGCAACTGGTTGACCTCGTTGCAGGCCTGCTCGCACTTGCGGCAGCCGATGCACAAGCTGAGGTCCACCAGGCAGCCCAGGGCCTGGGGTGGGGGTTGATATTGCCGCGCCTGGGCCTCCGCACCCCTGCCGACCACGGCCGTGGCGCCCGCCGCGCCGGCCAATCTCAGAAAGTTCCTGCGGTCCAGCTTCACTTGCTCCATCCTTGCGCCCGGCCAGTCCAGGGCTGAGCCATGGCATTGAATTGATGGTTCGGTATCCCAGGGAGCGTAGGCAAGGTTCGCGCCGAAACGGTACCAGGGCGATAACATCATTTAATTCCAAGATAAAAAAACCATGACCGCCGGGTAAATAACTTATTGAACCATCCCTTTTAGGCGATTATCTTTACAGGTGTCTAAACATCTGTGAGGAGGCAATGGATTCACCAATCCTGGATTTGAACTGGCGGCGCATCCTGGACACCCTGAGCGACGGAGTGGTGGTCTTGGATACCAAGGGCCAGATCATCATGGTCAACCAGGCGCTGTGCCGTTTGACCGGCTTCGCCAAGGACGAAATGCTGGGACGCACCTGCAACGTCTTCAACTGCGACGCCTGCGCCGGCATCCGGGAGCGGGATGATTCCCATTGGTGCGACCTTTTCGCGGACAAGCAGCCCCCAAACAACCCCACCGCCTGCACCCTGATCCGCAAAGATGGCGCCTGCCAACCGGTGGTTAAAACCGCCTGCCTCTTGCGAGACAGCCATAACCGGGTGGTGGGGGTGGTGGAGACCATGACCGACCGCTCCGAGCTCCAGCGTCGCGATCGGATGATCCAAGACCTGTCGCGGCGTTTGGAGCAGGAAGATGGCTTCATGGGCTTGGTGGGCGGCAGTCCGGCCATGGGGCAGGTGTTCGACCTGATCCAGAGGGCCGCCTTGTCCGAGGCCCCGGTGTTGGTGCACGGCGAGAGCGGCACCGGCAAGGAGCTGGTGGCCAAGGCCATTCACGCCCTGAGCCCCCGCCGCGAGCGGCCCTATGTGGTCTTCAACTGCGCCGCCCTGAGCGAAACGCTTTTCGAGAGCGAGTTGTTTGGCCACGTCAAGGGTGCCTACACCGGGGCCCACCGCCACCGCCCCGGCCGTCTGGAAGAGGCCGACGGCGGCTGCCTGTTCATGGACGAGATCGGTGAGATGCCCCTGGGTGGACAAGTCAAGCTGCTGCGGGTGCTGGAGCAGAAAACCTTCGAGCGGGTGGGCGACCAGCGCCCGGTCAGGGTCGATGTCCGCTTCATCGCCGCCACCAACCGCGAACTGGACGGCATGGTCGATGCTGGTCTATTCAGGCATGATCTGTATTATCGCCTCAACGTCATCCCCATCATCCTGCCCCCGCTGCGCCAAAGGGTGGAGGACATCCCCGCCCTGGTGGAGTATTTCCTCTCACGCCTGGCCAGGACCACGGGCAAGCGGATCAGCGGTGTTTCCGCCGCGGTGATGGAGAGCTTCATCGCCTACGACTGGCCCGGCAACGTGCGCCAGTTACGAACCGCCCTGGAGTACGCCTTCGTGGTGGCTGATCACGGCAGCATCCAGCCCCAGCACCTTCCGCCCAGGCTGGCTTCCGGCCCAGCCCGTCCGGCCTCGGTCGCGACCACTTTCGGCCCCCCAGCACCACTCCCGCCGGGGGCAAGCTCCGGTCGAGCCAAACCCGACGACAAACAGTTGCGCAGTCAACTGGCCCAAGCCCTCCAAGCCAGCGGCGGCAACATCAGCCAGGCGGCCAGGCTCTTGGGGGTGAGCCGCGCCACGGTCTGGAACCGCATGCACCGGTTGGGGGTGGAGCTGAAAAGGATCGTGCGGGAAACGGCCGTGGAAAGCCCTCGCCAGGACTGAAGGCGCGAGCCGGGGGGGGCGGCGACGAGGCGAAGTGGTCGCGACCGCCTAACCTGGCCTACTTGATCTTGTACTCCTGGCGCCGCATCCCGCGCAGCCGATTCACGGCCTGGTGGCTAAGGCCGAACATGGCCAGGGCCAGAACCACCAGGCCGATGGCAACCTTCCCGCCGCGCCATCCTTCGGCGATCACTAATCGTGTCAAATAGATAAAGGGCAGGAGGAACAGCGCGGCGGTGAAGAT
>JAIUYB010000204.1 GCA_020216625.1 Desulfarculus sp. | reverse complement strand
CGGAGTGGATCGAGGTCAACGAGACGGCGCGCCTGCGCCACCGCTACCTGGACCTCAGGCGGCCGGAGATGTACAAGAACCTTCTCCTGCGCCACCAGGCCGCCCAGGCCGCGCGGGCCCATCTCAACGCCCACGGCTTCCTGGAGGTGGAGACCCCCTTCCTGACTCGCTCCACGCCCGAGGGCGCGCGTGACTTTTTGGTGCCCAGCCGCCTGGCCCGGGGCTCGTTCTACGCCCTGCCCCAGTCGCCCCAGCTGTTCAAGCAGCTCCTGATGGTGGGCGGGGTGGAGCGCTATTATCAGATCGCCCGCTGCTTCCGCGACGAGGACCTGCGCGCCGACCGTCAGCCGGAGTTCACCCAGATCGATCTGGAGATGAGCTTTGTTTGCGAACAGGACGTGATGGCGCTGACCGAGGGCCTGGTGGCGGCCATCTGCGGGGCCATGGGCCGCCAGATGCCCCTGCCGGTGCCGCGCCTGACCTACGCCGAGGCCATCGACCGCTATGGCCTGGACGCTCCGGACCTGCGCTTTGGCCTGGAGCTCATCGACGTGGCCGACCTGGTGGCCGACGCCGAGTTCAAGCTTTTCCGCGAGGCGGCCGAAAAGGGCCTGGCGATCAAGGCCATCAACGGCAAGGGCATGGCCGGGCTGTCGCGCAAGGACCTGGACGACCTGACCGGCTTCGTGGCCGGCTATGGCGCCAAGGGCCTGGCCTGGGTCAAGCTCAAGGAGAACCTGGAGTGGCAGTCGCCCATCGCCAAGTTCTTCAGCCCCGGGCACCAGGAGCGCATCAACCAACGCCTGGGGGCCCAGGAGGGCGACATCTTCTTCTTCGGGGCCGACGCCGCCAAGGTGGTGCACGAGTCCCTGGGGCGGCTGCGCCTGGAGCTGGCCCGGCGCTTCAAGCTGGCCGACCCGGCGGCGCTTTGCTTCTGCTGGGTCACCGACTTTCCGATGCTGGAGTGGGACGCCGAGGAAAAGCGCTGGAACGCCATGCACCACCCCTTCACCTCGCCCCGGCCCCAGGACCTGGAGCTGTTGGCCAGCGACCCGGGCCGGGTTCTGGCTCGGGCCTATGACATCGTGCTCAATGGCACCGAGGTGGGCGGCGGCAGCATCCGCATCCATCGCTCCGACGTGCAGCAAAAAGTCTTCGCCGCCTTGAACCTAGGCGAGGACGAGGCGCGGGAAAAGTTCGGATTCCTAATGGAGGCCCTAAGTTACGGGGCTCCGCCCCACGGCGGGCTGGCGGTGGGCTTCGACCGTCTGGTGGCCATTCTGGCTGGACAAAGCTCCATCCGGGAGGTGATCGCCTTCCCCAAGACCCAAAAAGGGGCCTGCCCCCTGACCGGCGCCCCGGGCCGGGTGGACCAGGTTCAATTGCTGGAGTTGGGTATCCGAGTGGAAAAGGCTGGTTAACCGCCCAATTTTTCTGCTTGCAAAGCGGTTGACAGTCAGTAAGATTCGTGCCTAGAATTGACCCTGGAGACGGGGATGATGCAAGGCCCCGTGTTTGGGATTCGGCTGGTATCACGGAGCGAACGCAGGCCATTGAAGCGTCGTGCCGGGTTTAGTTTTTTGGTCCGACGGTAACTGGGAAGGAGGGTTTCTGAATGAGGAAGCTGGTGAAAGTGTTCCCCTGGATTGCCGTGGTGGTCGCGCTGGGCCTGCTCAGCGGATGCGCGGCGGTTTGCGGTACGGATGAGCAGCCCCAGGCGGCTCCGCCTCCGCCGCCCAAGAAGTGGGAGGGCGCGCCCAAACCGATGACCGAGGCTCCGGCCCCGGCCCCGGCTCTGCCCACCACCTACACGGTCGAGAAGTGCGACGACCTGTGGAGCATCTCCGCCAAGCCGCAGATCTACCAGGATCCGCTGCTGTGGCCCTGCATCTTCAACGCCAACAAGGACAAGATCAAGAACGCCAACAAGTTGAAGGTTGGCATGGTCCTGTCCATTCCCCGGGATCTGACCGACGCGCAGAAGGCCGAGTGCCGCAAGCAAGCCGGCAAGTTCCCGAAGTACGTGGTTCCCAAGGGCGCCAAGCGTTACTGCCCGCCCAAGTAGGGACCAGCCGGGGATGGCACCGCCACCCGCGGCGCCCTCCCCGGATCAATCCGGTGTGAATCGGGGAGGGGCACCCAGCCGGGTGCCCCTTCTCAATTTTGGCCAGGCCCTAGCTGGGTCATGCCACCCCTGGCTGTCACTTCCCTCCCCGGACCGCCCGATATCCCCAAGGGGGGTCCGTGGCCACCATCGTTCTCGAATATAAAGCAATCCGCCTGGTAACCAGGCCGGCGCCCGCGCCGATACCCCCTAGCCATGAAAGATGAACGCCATGTCCAGATGGAATCCCCGACGCAGGCTCTTGGACCACGTCCATCAGGATCAATTCGTGCGCCTGGAGCAGACCACCGAACCGCAACTGTTGCGCAACATCTTCCCGTACAACGAGGTCTGCCGCATCGATTTCGACCATAAACTCCAGCCTCTGGATCCCGCGGAGGAGATGCAGATCACCGACACCACCTTCCGGGACGGCCAGCAGGCCCGACCGCCTTACAAGGTGGAGCAGATCGTCGCCCTATACGACATGATGCACCGGCTGTCCGGCCCCAAGGGCATCCTGCGCCAATGCGAGTTCTTCCTCTACAGCCAACGCGACCGCGAGGCGGTGGAGAAATGCCAGGCCCTGGGCCACCGCTTCCCGGAGATCACCGGCTGGGTGCGGGCCAACACCGAGGAGCTGAAGGCGGTCAAGGAGATGGGGATCAAGGAGACCGGCATCCTCACCTCGGTCAGCGACTACCACATCTTCCTCAAGCTGGGCCTGGACCGCCAGACCTGTATGGACAAGTACCTGGCCGTGGTCAAGGAGGCCCTGGCCATGGGCGTGGTGCCCCGCTGCCACATGGAGGACGTCACCCGGGCCGACATCTATGGCTTCGTGGTGCCGTTCGCCATCGAGCTGACCAAGCTGCGCGAGGAATCGGGCGTGCCGATCAAGGTGCGCCTGTGCGACACCATGGGCTACGGCGTCACCTACCCCGGCGCGGCCATGCCCCGCTCGGTGCCCAAGCTGGTGCGCGCCATGATCGAGGACGCCGGCATTCCGGGAAAACTCCTGGAATGGCACGGCCATAACGATTTCTACAAGGTGCTGATCAACGCCACCACCGCCTGGCTCTACGGCTGTGGCTCGGTCAACGGCTCCCTGCTGGGCTTTGGCGAACGCACCGGCAACACCCCGGTGGAGGCCCTGGTCATCGAATACATCGCCTTGCGCGGCAAGGACGACGGCATGGACACCCGGGTCATCACCGAGATCGCCGAATATTTCGAGAAAGAGATCGGCCACCGCATCCCGCCGGCCACCCCCTTCGTGGGCCGCGACTTCAACAGCACCAGCGCCGGCATCCACGCCGACGGTCTAATCAAGAACCCGGAGATTTACAACATCTTCGACACCGAACTGATCCTGGGCCGGCCCTACACCATCGCCATCACCGACAAGTCCGGCGCGGCGGGCATCGCCCACTGGGTCAATCAGCGCCTGAAGCTGGCCGAAGAGCGCAAGGTGGACAAACGCCACCCCGGCGTCCAAAAGATCTACAAGTGGGTCAAGGAGCAATACGATGGCGGCCGCCTGACCACCATCGGCAACACCGAGCTGGAGGTGGTGGCGCGCAAGTATCTGCCCCAACTGTTCCTCTCGGAGTTCGACCGTCTGAAGGACCGGGCCAGGCAGGTGGCCATGAGCCTGGGCACCGAGCTGACCAGCCGTCCCGAGCTCAAGACCATGGCCCCGGCGCTGATCGAACCGCTGCTGGAGGATTTTTTGGAGAAGAACCCCTTCATCCAGTTCCTCTACGTGGTCAACAACAACGGCTACAAGATCACCCGCAACATCACCCACATCACCGACAAGGCCAAGTATGGCCGGGCCAGCCTGGAGGTGGACTTCAGCGACCGCGACTGGTTCGTGGAGCCGATGAAGGACGGCAAGGTCCACGTCAGCGAGTTCTACACCAGCAAGATCACCGGGGCGCTGTGCATGACCGTCAGCGGCCCGGTGCGCGACGACGACGAGCAGATCATCGGCGTGCTGGGCGCGGACATCCGTTTCGAGGATCTGGCCAAGATGGACGCCGAGGACGGGGACAAGGAATAGACGCCCTGGAAGGCCCCGGACGGCCCCGGCCGCGGGCATCGACCGCGTCCGGCCGAAATTGTGGCCCAAGGGCCTTGACAGGGTTGATGGTCCGATCTATGCTGCCAAGGCATTTGGGAGTGTGAAATACCTAGCGCCGGCCAAGGGTTGTCACCCGCGGTCCGGCCCGTCAAGAGGAGGAAAGAGTCTTGGCCGAAATCAAAGCACCCATGGGCGGTAAGGTTATCAAGATCTCGGTGAACGTGGGCGACAGCATCTCCGAGGACGACGAGGTGGCCGTGCTGGAGGCCATGAAAATGGAAATGCCCATCCTGTGCGAAGAGGATGGCACCGTGGCCGAGATCAAGGTCAGCGCCGGCCAGACCGTCGAGGCCGAGCAGGTGTTGCTGATCCTGAAGTAATCATTCGGGATCGTCAGCCATGGCATATAGCCGTGGGCCGCTGGGGGAGTGATCCCGCGCGGCCCGCGGCTTTTTTGTCGCGGGCTGATTTTTGCCGCCAGGCCGATGCTGCACTGGGGCCTTATCTCCGTATAATGAAATGTGTTATAAACGACAGACGTGGTCGCCGCGGTGGGGCGTGGCGTCCGCATCTCCCGCGAATCCTGGCCTGATATTGGAAGCCGGTGGCCAGGGGGCCGCTCGCGTCCCCCGGCTGGCCATGGCCAGCGCACCGGCCCGGTCGGCGCATCCGCAAACACCCGGACCTTGCCCCTCGTCGTCCGGGCCCAGGGAGGCAGGCATGAGCAAACAGCTCACCACGCGCGAAAAGTTGGAGCAGCTCAGGACCCTGAACCAGCAGGCGGACCTGGGTGGTGGCGAAAAGCGCATCGCGGCCCAGCACGAAAAGGGCAAGCTGACCGCGCGCGAACGCATCACCACCCTGTTGGACGAGGGCAGCTTCGAGGAGATGGACCGCTTCGTGGTCCACCGCTGTCACGAGTTCGGCATGGACAAGCAGAAGATCATGGGCGACGGGGTGGTGACCGGCTATGGCACCATCGACAGCCGGCCGGTCTTCGTCTTCAGCCAGGATTTCACCGTCTTCGGCGGCTCGCTCTCCGGCCCCTTCGGCGAAAAGGTCTGCAAGGTCATG
>JAIUYB010000203.1 GCA_020216625.1 Desulfarculus sp. | reverse complement strand
ATGATGTCCTGGTTGAGGCTGGCGATGCGTCGGCAGATATAGTTGACTTGCGACACCCCCTGGGACAGATAGACGTCCATGTCGTGGGCGATGGCGCTGACGTCCTGATAGACGTTGTTGAGTCGGCTGGTCAGGTTGGCGGCGGTTTCGACCAGGGTGCCGCGCACCGAGGTGGGTTCGGGGTTGTTGGACAAATCCTGCCAGGCGCTGAAAAAGGCGGTGATGCTCTGGCCCAGGCCGGTGTCGCCGGCCTCGTTGGCCAGGGCCTGGAGACGGCTGAGCTGGGTAACCCGGCTGTCCAATACGCTCAGGTCGCTCTGCTTGTCGGTGAGCCGCCTCTGAATCAGGCGGTCGCTGTATTGGATCACGGTGCTGGTGGCCACGCCGTGGCCATACCAGCCTTCGGCGGTGCGTTCCGGGTTGCGGGTGACCAGGACGGTCGCTTGCCGGGTGTAGCCTTCGGTGCTGACGTTGGCCACGTTGTGGCTGACGGTGTTCAACGCGCTGGTGCTGGCTTGCAGCGACCACCGGCTGATGTCCAGCATGGAATAGATGGACGGCATGGGCTACACCTCGCGGGTCAGCAAGCGGGGCGGGCCGCTGGAGGTTGCGTTGCGCCGGCCTTCCTGATCATAGGTCTGGCTCCGGTCCCGTCCGCTCAGGATGTCCATCAGTTGCTCCACCGTGTCCAGGGCCTCCTGCACGAACCGCGCGTTGGCCTGGTTCTTGGCGGCCAGGCTCTCGGCCAGCGCCTGGGCGCGCTGCAACAGTGCCCGGAAGATTCCGCGCTCGGCCGCGGGCAAAAGCCCGGCCAGATCGCGCAGGCGAAGCGGGCTGGCGGGATCGGGCGACAACCGGCTCATGACCTCCTGGCGGGCCAGGCGGCTCTCGTGCAGGCGACGGGCGATGCCCATCTTCTGCTCGGCCTGCTCGGGCAAGCCGGAGTGGTCCCGGCTGAGAAGGATGTCACGCTCCCGCTCCACCACCTGGATCAATTCGCGATAGCAGACGACCTCGTCCTCGATGTGTCGCTGGATCAGCTTCAGGTCCTCGGGGTTGGCGGTCATGGTCTCGCTCTCCTTGCCTAGGCGCGTTGGTTCAGGCTGCGGGCCAACTGGGGCAGAGGGTCTTGAGCCCGCCCGGAGCTGTCACGAATCTCGAAATGCAAGTGGGGGCCGGTGGTCAGGCCGGTCTGGCCCACGGTGGCCAGGCCCTGCCCCTGGGCCACGGTCTGGCCCACGCCAACCTCCATGGTGTCCAGATGGCCGTAATAAGCCGAGCTGCCGTCGTCGTGGGTGACAACCACCAGGTTGCCGTAGTCGCCGTATTCTCCGGCGAAGCTGACCCGACCCGCCCGGGCGGCCTTCACCGGCGCGCCTTGGGGAGCGGCCAGATCCACGCCCTGGTGCTCGCGCACATCGCCGCTGATGGGATGGACCCGCGAGCCGAAGGTGCTGGTCACCTCGCCGCTGACTGGCATGATCAACTCGCTGGATCCGGCCTCTCCGGAGCCGGAGCGCCTTTGATAGCCGGAGCGGAAATAGGACGGCGTCTTCAGGGATCTGGCGGCGGGCAAATTTTGCCCTTGCCCGCCAGTGTTGCCTGGCAGCTTCATCCTCTCCGCCGCCGGGCTCTTGGTCTTGTCGCGGGTCATTTGCCGCTCGATCAGTTGGGCGATGCCCATGGAGCGGACGGCGGTGGCCCGGTCGGACTGGGCCTGATCCATGAGGTCGGTGAACATCTCCTCGCCCTTGCCGCCGCTGATCAAACCGCTCTTGCCGACTGTCTTGCGCATTTCCTTCATCAATTGCTGAAGAAAATACGATTCGAACATCCGGCTGGCCTGCTTGAGCTTGGCCGCCTGCTTGGCCTGGGTGGCCAGGTCCGCGGCCTGGGCCCCGGTCAGGTCCAGGGGGGGGTGGCTGCTTTTGGCGGTCATCAGGGCCATGATCCGGGGCTCGCTCCGTAAGGGTTGGTCGTCCCGCCCAATTCCAGATGCAAGCCCCGGGCCATTTTCGCGGATTAGATGATCTCCAGCTCCGCCTGCAGCGCTCCGGCCGCCTTGATGGCCTGGAGAATCACGATCAGATCGCGGGGAGTGGCGCCCAGGGCGTTAAGGGCCTTGACCACATCGCCGATGGAGGCGCCGGAGGGCAGCACCGCCAGGGCGCGCTTTTGCTCGCTGGCCTGCACCTGAGTGCGCGGCACCACCACCGTCTGGCCGCCAGGGGCCAAGGGCAGGGCCTGGCTGACTTCGGGCGTCTCGGTGATGCTGATGCTCAAGGCCCCCGAGGCCACGGCCACGGTGCTGATGCGCACCTGCTCGCCCATGACCACGGTTCCGGTGCGCTCGTCCACCACCACCTTGGCGGCGGTGTCGGGGCTGACGTCCAGGGTCTCCAAGCGGGCCATGGTTCCCACCGGGTCCGCGGTCGGCCCCGGCATATCCACCTTGATCGTGGAGGGGTCCAGGGCCTGGGCCCGCAGGTGGGGCAGGGCCTGGTTGATGCGGCCGGCCATGCGGTGGGCGGTGGTGAAATCAGGGTTGTTGAGGTTCACGGTCAGGCTGGTCAACTGGGCGAACTCCAGGGGAAGCTCACGTTCGACCAGCGCTCCGCGAGGGATGCGCCCCACGGTGGGGTGGTTCTTGCTGACGCTGGCCGCCTCGCCGCCGGCCTGGAAGCCGCCCACGCTCACCGGGCCCTGGGCCACGGCGTAGACCGTGCCGTCCAGGCCCTTCAGGGGCGCCACCAGCAGGGTCCCGCCGGCCAGGCTGCTGGAATCGCCCAGGGAGGAGAGGGTCACGTCCAGGCGCTGGCCCAGGCGGGCGTAGGGCGGCAGGTCGGCGGTGACCATCACCGCGGCCACGTTCTTGGGCTTGACGGTGGCGATGGTGCCGCCCTGCTGGCGGATGTTGACGCCCAGGCGTTCCAGCATGCCGACCAGGGATTCCTTGGTGAAGGGCGTGTTGGTCAGGTCGTCGCCGGTGCCGTTCAGGCCGACCACGATGCCATAGCCGACCAGCAGGTTGTCGCGCACGCCCTCGAAATCCGCGATGTCCTTGATGCGCGAGGCGCCAAAGGCCGTCTGCGGCATCAGCGCGATGGTCGCGGCGACCAGCCCGGCGGCGAGCACAAGGGCACGCATTCCGGTGGCGATGGCGGCGGTGACGGCGGCGGTTCGGGTCATGGCGTCCTCTGACGGGCGGCACGAAGGGAGTCTTCGGCCAAGCCCGATGCGAAGCGCGTGCCAAGTGGCGGAATGGCCGAAAACCGCGATTCGTGGTCTCCAGGCGGGGCGGAAAGGGCGGCGGCGACCCGGCAGAATCAGCCCCTGCCCGGCAAAACTTGCCGCCCCGGAAGCGGCCGAAATAGCGGCTTTCGCCGGGCCTTCGCAGTGGCTAGAATGGCGCTCCACGGGTCAACCGACGAAATCGGGGTTCCATGAAGGTATCCGGGGCCGGCCGCGGCGCTCCCATCTCGGGCGGCGCCCGCAAGGTGGGCAAGTCCGACGGCAAGGGCGAGTTCAAGAAGGCGCTGGTCGAGGCGATGGAGGTCATGGAGGACGTCCATGCCGCCGAGGCGCCCTCGGCCCTGGCCAGTGTCGACGCGGTGCTGATGGCGCAATCGGTGGGCGATTCCACCGACCGCGAATCGCGCCAGCGCATGATCCGCCATGCCGAGGACATCCTGGACCGGCTGGAGGAGGTGCGGCGCGGCCTGCTGCTGGGCATCGTCCCCCGCGAGACCTTGAACAACCTGGCCCAGATGGTCCGCGCCCGTCGCGAGACGGCGCAGGACCCGCGCCTGGCGGCGCTGCTGGACGAGATCGAATTGCGGGCCGAGGTCGAAATCGCGAAATTGTCGCGCGCCGGTGGCTGACCCGGCCAAGTGTTCGTGGGGACACTCTCAATCGGCCAGGGCAATCTCTCCCCTTGCGGGTCTCATCCCCTCCCCATATATTCCCTCGCGAATTTTTACTGAGCGTTGCCGCATCGGGGGACTGGATGACCGTCACTCTGCCGCCGGATTACCGCCCGTCTGAGGACGAGCCCTTCATGAACGACACCATGAAGGAATATTTCCGTCAGAAGCTGCTGTCCTGGCGTTCCGAGTTGCTGCGGGAATCCGACGAAACGCTGGCCCATCTGCAGGAAGGCGGGCTGCAGGAGCCCGACATCGCCGACCGCGCCTCGGCCGAGACCGACCGCGCCCTGGAACTGCGCACCCGCGACCGCGAGCGCAAGCTGATCGCCAAGATCGACTCGGCGCTGGAACGCATCGCCGACGGTTCCTACGGCTATTGCGAGGAAACCGGCGAGCCCATCACCATCCGCCGCCTCGAGGCCCGGCCCATCGCCACCCTGTCCATCGAGGCGCAGGAACGCCACGAGCGGATGGAACGCACCCACCGCGAGGATTGATCCTCCCCCGGCCTTGCTTCTGCGCCCGCCCGGCGAGGGGCTGAAAAAGTTCGTGAAGGACACCGCGGCCACCGCGATCTACACTCCCCGGCATGGATACCGTCCTCCATCCCATTGATGTGTCCGACGCGCGCGCGGACGGGCTTTCGTGGTCGCTGCAATTGCCGCCGGGGGTGCCGCGCGGGGCCGATCAGACCGATTTCTTCGGCTCCCCGCTGCGCCTGGTCGAGGACGGGCGCGATCTGGGCCCCGGCACCGCGCTGCATACCGAGATCCGCGATCTGGGCGGCGGGCGGTTTCACCACTGGCTGCGCACTCTATATTTCTCCACTCCCGACGGCAGCGATCCGCGGACCAACGGCCGCGTCTACGCGCTGGCCGGGGCGCCCATGCGCGTCGAAACCGGCCCCTGGGCGCGCCGGGCCGCCCACGAGATGAACATCGCCGAAAGCTTCCTGGTGCGGTTCGCCACCCTGGGCGTGGACGTCGCCGGCAAGGACCTGCTGGAACTGGGGCCGGGGGCCACGTTGGGTGCCTCGCTGCTGCTGGCCTGCGCCGGGGCGCGGGTGACGGTGGCCGATCGCTTCCCGGCACGTTTCCGCCCGGACACCATCCCGCTTTACCAATTGCTGGAGCGGGACTGGCACATGGATACCGCCCCCATCGCCGCCGTGCTGGCCGAAGGCGGCTTCTCCGCGGCCTTGCGCTCGGTGCCCGAGGCGGCGGAATCCCTGGATTCCGTGGCCGATGCCAGCATGGATGTGGTGATTTCCAACGCCGTGCTGGAGCATGTGCGCGACATCGGCCAGGCGGCGCGGGAGCTGCGCCGTGTCTCGCGGCCCGGCGCCTGGCATT
>JAIUYB010000202.1 GCA_020216625.1 Desulfarculus sp. | reverse complement strand
TGGGGCGGCAGGACGCCCCGGAGGTGATCCACCGCGACGACCTGGTGGGCTTTGGTCTGGGCGAGGAAGCGGAAGTCGCCTGCCTGCTGGGCCGCCCGGGTTCTGGCCGTGGCCGGCAGCGAGCAGAAAAACCGCGCCCTGCTGGGCCTGGCCCGGGCGCTCACCGACCAGGCCGGGGAGCTCAAGGCCGCCAACGCCATCGACCTTCAGGCCGGCCGGGAAGCGGGGCTGTCCAAGGCCATGCTGGACCGCCTGACCCTCGATGACAAGGTGATCGCCGCCATGGCCGAGGGGCTCAAGGAGGTCGCGGCTCTGCCCGACCCGGTGGGCGAGATCACCGGCATGTGGCGGCGGCCCAATGGGCTCTTGGTTGGCCGCCAGCGCATCCCCCTGGGCGTCATCGGCTTCATCTACGAGTCGCGGCCCAACGTCACCGTGGACGCGGCCGGGCTCTGCCTGAAAAGCGGCAACGCGGTGGTGCTCAAGGGCGGCAAAGAGGCCATCCACAGCAACCTGGCCCTGGCCCGGCTCATCGGCCGGGCGCTGACCGACTGCGGCCTGCCGGCCGGGTCGGTGGCGGTGGTGCCCACCACCGACCGCGCCGCCACCCTGGCCCTGTTGCGGCAGGAGGAGCTCCTGGACGTGGTCATCCCCCGGGGCGGCGAAAGCCTGATCCGCTTCGTGACGGCCAACAGCCGGGTGCCGGTGCTCAAGCACTACAAGGGCGTCTGCCATCTCTACGTGGACCAGGACGCCGACCTGGCCATGGCCGAGGCCATCTGCGTCAACGCCAAGTGCCAGCGCCCCGGGGTCTGCAACGCCCTGGCGACGCTTCTGGTCCACCGCGACGTGGCCGAGAGCTTCCTGCCCCGGGTGGCCCGGGCGCTCACCGCCCAGGAGGTGGAGCTGCGCGGCTGCCATCTCACCTGCGAGATCCTGCCCGAGGCGGTGCCGGCCACGGACGACGACTGGCCGGCCGAATACCTGGACCTGATCCTGGCCATCCGGGTGGTGGAGGACATGGACCAGGCCCTGGACCACATCGCCACCCATGGCTCCCAACACACCGAGGCCATCGTCACCCGCGACCACGCCCGGGCCATGCGCTTCATCAACGCGGTGGACTCCTCGGTGGTGCTGGTCAACGCCTCCACCCGCTTCAACGACGGCGGCCAACTGGGCCTGGGGGCGGAGATCGGCATCAGCACGTGCAAGCTGCACGCCTTCGGCCCCATGGGCCTGGAGGAGCTGACCACCCGCAAGTTCATCGTCTTTGGCGACGGCCAGGTGCGGCGGTAGGCCGATGACCGCCGAAACCGCGCAGCGGGGCCGCCTGGGCATCTTCGGCGGCACCTTCGACCCCATCCACATCGGCCACCTGCGGGCGGTGACGGAGGTGGCCGAGGAGCTGGAGCTGGCCCAGGTGCTGTTCATGCCCTGCCACCACCCGCCCCACCCCAAGGACGTGCAGGCTTCGGCCGCCCATCGTCTGGAGATGGTGCGCCGGGCGGTGGCCGACAACCCCCGCTTCGGGGTCAGCGACCTGGAGGTGCGCCGTCCGGGCAAGAGCTACGCCGTGGACAGCCTGGCCGAGTTCAGCCGTCTCTATCCCGGCCGGCCCCTCTACTGGCTGATCGGGGCCGACGCCTTCTTCGCCCTGCACCAGTGGTATCAGCCCCGGCGGCTGTTCGACCTGGCCGACTTCGTGGTCATGACCCGGCCCGGCTCCCCGGGGCGCGACCTGCGCGAGTACCTGACCCACTACCTGGACCCGGCCTTCGCCCCGGCCGACAACGCCTGGGTGCGCCTGCCCAACGGCCACGGGGCCAAGCTTCTCACCACCACCCTGCTGGACATCAGCAGCACCGACATCCGCCGCCGGGCGGCCCAGGGCCGGGCCCTGACCTACCTTGTGCCCCCGGAGGTGGAGGACTATATTTGTGAAATGAAACTCTACACGACCCCGGAAGGGGAGGATTGATGCCCACCCGGACCCGAATCCGGCCCGCCAAGCCGGCCGATCCCCTGGCGGTGGCCAAGCTCTGCCTGGCCGCGGCCCTGGGCAAGAAGGCCGAGGAGGCCCTGCTCCTGGACGTGGCCCAGGCCAGCGGCTATGCCGATTACTTCCTCCTGCTCAGCGGCCGCTCCACCCGCCAGACCACGGCCATCGCCGAGGCGGTGCAGTCGGCGCTCAAAAAAGCCGGGGTCAAGCCCCTGGGCGCGGACGGAGTCAAGGACGGCCGCTGGGCGGTGCTGGACTTCGGCGACGTGGTGGTCCACGTCTTCCACCACCCGGTGCGCGAGTTCTATGACCTGGAGTCCCTGTGGTCCGACGCCCCCCGGGTGGCGGTGGACCCGGCCGAACTGGAAGGTCTGTTACCGGCCCCGGAGCCGGCCACACGGCCTGCCTGGGAAGTTTAAGCCCATGAACCATCCCCGCCCGGTGGCCCTGAACATCCTGGACGGCTGGGGCATCGCTCCGGCCGGCGACGGCAACGCGGTCGCCTGCGCCGCCACGCCCTATCTCGACTCGCTCTTCGCCGGCTGGCCGCATGGCCAACTGCTCTGCTTTGGCGAGGCGGTGGGCCTGCCCGAGGGCCAGATGGGCAACTCCGAGGTGGGCCACCTCAACCTGGGCGCCGGCCGGGTGGTCTACCAGGACATCACCCGCATCAACCAGGCCATCCGCCAGGGCCAACTGGCCGCCAACCCGGCCCTGGGCCGGGCCTTCGACCGGGTGCGCGCCTCCGGCGGCGTCCTGCACCTGCTGGGGCTTTTAAGCGACGGCGGGGTGCACTCCCTGCAGGTCCACCTCCACGCCCTCATCGCCCAGGCCCGGGCGGTGGGGGTGAAGCGGATCGCGGTGCACGCCTTCCTGGATGGCCGCGACACTCCGCCCGACTCCGGCGCGGGCTATATGCGCGCGCTCCAGGAGTTCCTGCGCGATCAGCCCGGGGCGGTGGTGGCCACCGTCAGCGGCCGCTTCTGGGCCATGGACCGGGACAAGCGCTGGGACCGGGTGGAGAAGGCCTGGCGGGCGTTGGTGGGCGGCCAGGGGCTCGTGGCCAGCGACCCGGTGGCCGCGGTGGAGGCGGCCTACGCTCGGGGCGAAACCGACGAGTTCGTGACCCCCACCGTGATCAGCCAGGACGGCCGCCCCTTGGCCCAGGTGGCCGACGGCGACGCGGTGGTTTTCTTCAATTTCCGCGCCGACCGGGCCCGCGAGCTGACCTGGGCCTTCAACTCACCTGATTTCAAAGGCTTCGACGTCTCCGACCGGCCAAAATTGGCCGACTACGTCTGCCTGACCCAATACGACGAGCACCTGGCGGTCCCGGTGGCCTTCCCGCCCCAGGACCTGCGCGACACCCTGGCCGAGGTGGTGGCCAAGGCCGGGCTGCGTCAATTGCACATCGCCGAGACCGAAAAGTACGCCCACGTCACCTTTTTCCTCAACGGCGGGCGCGAGGAGCCCTTCCCGGGCGAGGATCGGGTCCTGGTGCCCTCGCCCAAGGAAGTGGCCACCTACGACCTGAAGCCGGCCATGAGCGCCCCGGAGGTGACCGACGCGGTGCTGGCGCGCATCGCCTCCGGTGCTTATGCTTTAGTCGGCATGCACTACGCCAACGGCGACGTGGTGGGACACACCGGGATCATGGCGGCGGCGGTGGCGGCCATGGAGACGGTGGACCGCTGCCTGGCCCGGGTGGTGCCGGCGGTGCTGGCCGCCGGCGGGGCGGCGCTGATCACCGCCGACCACGGCAACGCCGAGCAGATGACGGACGAGCACGGCGGCCCCTACACCGCCCACACCGTGGCCAACCCGGTGCCGGCGATCCTGGTGGCTCCCGGTCGCGAAGGCGTCCGCCTGGCCGACGGGGCGCTGTGCGACGTGGCCCCCACCCTGCTGGAGCTGATGGGCCTGCCGGCCCCGGCCGCCATGACCGGCCATAGCCTGATTCGACCACGCGAGGGATGAGCCATGCCGCGCCGCGCCTGCTCCCTGATCCTGGCCCTGGTCCTGGCCCTGGGGGCCTGGCCCGCCGCTCCGGCCCGGGCCGGGGTGACCCTGGAGGAAGAGCGCAAGATCGGCCGCGAGGCCTATGACGAGGTCATGGCCCAGATGCCGATGGTGGACGACCCGGACTGCGTGGAATACGTGCGCAACCTGGGCCGCCGCCTGGTGGGGCAGCTCAAGGACAACCCCTTCTCCTACACCTTCAACATCGCCGACAGCCCCGAGATGAACGCCTTCGCCCTGCCGGGCGGCTATGTCTTCATGTTCCGGGGCATGATGACCAACCTCGACAGCGAGGCCGAGCTGGCCGGCATCCTGGGCCACGAGATCAGCCACGTCTCCTACCGCCACCTGGCCAACCGCATGGACAAGACCGCGCCCCTGAACATGGCCATGATGGCGGGCATGCTGGCCGGCATCCTGCTGGGCGCCGCCGGCGGGGCCCCCCAGTTGGGCCAGGCCCTGGCGGTGGGCTCCATGGCCGGCGGGGTGCAGCAATACCTGGCCTTCTCGCGCGAGGACGAGGAGCAGGCCGACTACGGCGGCTTCAAGCTGATGACCAGCCTGGGCTATCCCGGCCAGGCCATGGCGGTCTCCTTCAACCGCATCTGGCAGCAGGAGCGGATGCTGGGCGCGGACGTGCCCACCTACCTGCGCTCCCACCCCAACAGCCCCCAGCGCATGGAGCGCATGAACGACCTGGTGCGAACGGTCAAAAGCCCACCCCGCCCCCAGGACGACAGCGAGTTCCTGCGAATCAAGACCCGGCTCATCGCCCTCTACGAGTCCGAGCAGACGGCGCTGACCACCTTCGCCCGCCTGGTCAAGGAGCGCCCCGGCGATCCCCTGCCCATCTATGGCCTGGCCCTGCTGGAGACCCGGCGCAGCCGCTTCGACCAGGCCCAGGAATATCTTGAGGTTCTCAAGAAGCGCTGGCCCGGCAGCATCCACGTCAAGCGGCTCCAGGCCAAGGTCCATCTGCGCCGGGGTGAGTTCGCCCCCGCCCGCGACCTGCTGGAGTCGGTGATCGTCAGCCACCCCGAGGACCGCGAGGCCCTCCACTCCCTGGGCCAGACCTATCTCCACCTGGACCAGGCCGCCCAGGCCTGCCGCATCTACGAGCGGCTCCTGTCCCTGGACCCCCTGGACGACCAGGCCCGCTACGACCTGGGGGTGGCCTACGGCAAGCGGGGCCAGGAGGCCCGGGCCTCGCTGCACCTGGGTCTGGCCTTTTTGCAGCGCCGCAACGACCGCGCCGCCCGCTTCCACCTCAATCGCGCCGTAACC
>JAIUYB010000201.1 GCA_020216625.1 Desulfarculus sp. | reverse complement strand
CAGGCGCACCCGGCGCTCCACCGGCCGGCGGTCCTCCAGCACCGTCACCAGGGCTTCGTCGCCCTTGACCTGGGCCAAAGCCTCGGGCGGCAGCCAGAGGGTCTGGCCTTGGCCGGCGGCCTGCACCGCCGCGCGCACGAACATGCCGGGCTTGAGCATGAAATCGGGGTTGTCCACCGCCACCTTGACGGTAAAGGTGCGGTTTTTCTCGTCGATCTCGGGGCTGATGGCGTGAATCTTGCCGTTGAAGCGCCGCCCGGGCAGGGCGTCGGCCACCAGAGTCACCTCCAGGCCCGGGGCCAGGCGGGTGTAGAGACGTTCGCCGAACTCCACCTCGGCCAAGACCTGGCGGCAGTCCAACAGCCTCAACACCTTGCGCCCATTGGGGGTGACCACCTCGCCCGGCTCGGAAATGCGCTTGGCCACCACCCCGTCCATGGGCGCCCGCAGGATGAAAGACTCCACCCGGGCGCTGAGGCTGGCCACCTCGGCCTGGGCCGCCTCCAGCTTGGCTTGGGCCTTGGCCAGCTCGAAGCCCGCCTCGCGGGCCTCGTTGGCGGTGGCGGCCCGGCTCTGGAAGAGCTTCTCTTTTTCCTGGGCCCGGGCGGCCAAACGCTGGACCTCGGCCTGGGATGCCTCCACCTCGGCCCGCTTGGCCTTGAGCTCGGCGCTCAGCACCCGGTCGTCCAGTCGGGCCAGAACCTGGCCCTTGACCACCTTGGCCCCCTCCTCCACTGGGATGGCCGCGATCTGGCCGGTGGCCTCGAAGCCCATCTCCAGACTGCGGCGGCAGCGGGCGGTGCCCAAACCGGTTATCATTCCCCCGCCCTCGTCGGCCACCACCCGCACCACCCGGGGACCAGCGCCGGGCTCCAGGCCCGGTCCGGGAGACGGCTCGGCGGCCAGGGCCGCCCCCTCCAGACCCGACAGAGCCAAGGCGGCGAGGATGACCGCGGACAACCCTAAGAAGCGTCGAGGCATTTCAACTCCTGACCGCTGAGCAGGCAGAGGATCGCCAACACCCGCCAGCGTTCATAGCGCGCCTGCACCGCCTTGGTCCGGGCCTGGACCAAATCCACCTCGCGCTCCAACACCTCGGCTGGGGTGGCGGCCCCGGCCTCGAACTTGGCCCGCACCACCCGGAGTCGTTCGCCGTAGAGCTCCGACTGTTTAGTGGCCAGCTCCAAGACCTGGCCCTGGCGCTGAAGCTCTTCCATGAGGCTCAAAACGTCGGTGGCCAGGCGTTGGCGGGTGTCGCGCACGTCGTCATGGGCCTTGCGCCGGTTCAGCCTGGCCTCGGCGATGCCGACCTCCGGCGAGTTGCCATCCAGGAAGGACAGGCGCAACCCCTTGCGATAGAGGTCCTTCTGCTCGTAGTAGAAGGCGGTGTCGTTCTCGAACTGGTGCTCCATGTCGGCATAGGCCTTGGCGCTGACGTCGCCGAAGCTGATGTCGCACTGGAGCATGACCCCGGCGTATTTGTCGTCGCCCGGGAAATCCAGGCCCTCGTAGCCATAACGGCCGATGAGATTGAGGCGGGGCAAGGCATAGCTCTCGGCCGAGCTTAGACCCAGGCTCTGGTAGCGGTCCTCGGACTGGGCGAAGAGCAGGCCGGCGTTGCGGCGATAGGCCAACTGGAGGATGTCGTCGGCCTGGGCCGGGGGCTGGTAGTCCGGGCGCTGGGGCTTGAGGGTCAGGGCCCGCTCCGGCTCCAGGCCCAAGAGCTCCTTGAGCTTCAGAGCGGCGGTGCGGGCCTGGCTCTCGTGGTCGGCGGTCTGGTAGCTGACCTCCAGCAGGCGCGCCTCGGCCGCCAACAGGTCCTCCACCCGCTGGTGGCCCTCGCGCACCCCCCGCCGGGCGGCCTCCACCAGCTCCCGGGCCGGTTCGGCCAGGTCGCGGCCCAGGCGCACCACCTCGCGCGAGGCCAGGAGGCGATAGTAGGAGGGCACCACCTCCCGGGCGGCCTCCAGCCCAGCCTTGGCCTCCAGGAGGTTGACCTTGGCCATGCCCTCCTTGGCCTGGTCGTGACGGGCGGTGAGGCCGCCGCCGGCGTAGATGGGCTGGGTCAGCTTCACCTCGCTGCTGTAGATGTTGCTGTCCTCGATCTGCCGGCCGAAGTAGTCAACCTTGGGCTGGTGGGCCAGGTCCACGTCCACCCGGGGGAAGAAACGGCGCAGGGCCGCGTTGACCTTTTCCTTCTCCCAGGCCTGGGCCACGTTGGTCCGGGCCACCTGGCTGTTGTTGGCGCGGGCCAGCTCGATGCACTGGTCCAGACCCAGGGCCTCCAGGCCGGCGGCCCGGGCCGGGCCGTGGGCGCAAGCCAGGAACGCGGCCGTGATAGTTAGTGATATTATATGCTTGATCATGCCAACCATTAGGAAAGAAAAACCGTGGGCGGTCCCGAGCCGCCGGGTCAAGCCTGCCATAAGCCTGGGGGCGGGTCAAGACCACCCCCCCAGGACTCAGGCCCGGGGGGGGGGCGGATGGCGGCTTCCTAATCCAGGCCGGTGGCGGCGCGCATCACGGCGTTGATCTGGGTGTTGTCCGCGATTCGGGCGCCGGGCCACCACCGGCCTTCGTATTGGCGCAAAAGCTCGCTGCCGGCGCCGATGGCGTAGATGGTCACCAACTCGTTGGTGTGATTGGTGGCCCCGTAGCTTACCTCACCACCGGGATAGGTAAAGGTGGCGGCCCCATAGGCGTTGCGGCCGCCGGTTTCCTGGACGGGCAGTTGGCCAGGCCCCAGGGGCTTTTCCAGGCGCAGGTAGCCATTGGCGTGGTCGGCGGTGACGATGAGCAGGGTGTTGCTCCAATCGATGTCGTCGCCCGGGCGGTCCACCCAGGCGATGATGGCGGCCACCGCGCGCTCGGCGTCGGTGACGGAGCCGATCATATTCCTGAAATTATTGGCGTGGTTGGCCCAGTCGATGTCGCCCTGCTCCACCAGCAGGAAAAACCCCTCCGGCTTCTTGGCCAGCACGGTCAGGGCCGCGGTGCTGACCGTGGCCAGGTCTGGATTCTCGCTGTCGCCCCGCTCCACCCGAGGCGCGCCCGGATGGTCGCTGACCTGGGCGTACTCGAAATTGCCGCCCTTGCCACCGAAGAGCCCGAAAAGCCGCGTCGCCCCCTGCGCCGCCCGGGCCAGTTCCTGGTTGCCGTCCTGGCCCGGGGCGCGCGCCACCACCGTATAATCGGCCCGGGCCTGTTCGATCAACTCCGGAGCCACCTTGAACTTTTTCTCCCAGTTGGGGTGCCCGCCGCCGATGACCACTTCCGGCTTGGTTACGGTCAGGATCTCGCGGGCGATCTCGGCGTAGTTTTCGCGGCTTACGTTATGAGCCACAAAGGCGGCCGGGGTGGCGTGGTTGAAGGGCACCGTGGAAACCACCCCGATGGCCTTGCCCTGCTTGGCGCGCAGTTCCTCGGCGATGGTGATCAACGGCTGTTGCGGTTGTCCCGCCGGCGGCCAGGCCAGGCGACCGTCATCGGTCTTCTTGCCGGTGCTGAGCGCGGTGGCCGCGGAGGCGCTGTCGGTGGCAAAAGGCTTGCCGGGCTTCAAGAAATAGCGGTCGTCCACCGGCTGGCCGTCGGGATAGGGGATCATTCCGCCCAGGCTGGGATCATAGCCCAGCTTGGGGTCGAAATCGGCCGGGTCGTAGGGCGCGAGGCCCTTCTCCTTGGCGTAGCTGTTGTAGGTGGTCACATCCCAGGTGGCGCAATAGGCCTGCACTGGCAGCCGATGCCAGGACAGGCCTTTATCCTGCCCGTTGAGATACCGGCTGGCGGCCACCTCGCAGGCCAACTGCATGCCATCGTTGACGAACAAGATCACGTTCCTCGCCTGGCCCGCCGCCAGGGCGGACTCCGCCGTCGGCCCGGCCAGGACCGTGATGACCAGCAACGCCGTCCACAACCAGCGGCCCAGTTTGTTCGCCACATTGCTCATTGGCTTTGCTCCCCACGCCAGGATTTGCATTCAGGGTTGGGCGCGGTCACGGGCGTGGCCGACGCTGGCTTGATTATCGCCAAACCCGGGGCGCTGGTCATCATAATCATTGACGAGGAAATATGGCGCTTTGGCGTCCGGAGGGTGACGCCTCGCGCTTTGGGCCGCGGCAACGCCCCGGCCGGCGGGTCCGGCCGGGGACGAGCGGTTTCATCTCAGGACGCCAGGAAGTTGTAGATGTAGTTCGTGGCCACGTAGAGCAACACGCAGGCCAGGCCCAGCTTGATCCAGATCGCCGGGACGTACTTTTGCGTCCTGGCTCCCAGATACATGCCGCAAACCCCGCCCAGGCCGAACAACGCTCCCAACAGCCAGTCCGGGGCCACCGCTTGGTGGGCGTAGGCCGGGACCCAGGCCAGAGCCTGATAGAAAAGCACTCCCACCACCGAGGTCACAAAGGTGCCCATCAGGGTGGCCCCGGCCACGGTGTGCACCGGCAGGCCGTAGATGGCCACGAAAAACGGGGCGATGATGGCCCCGCCGCCGATGCCGTAGATGCCTCCCACCATTCCCACCACAAAGGACAGGCTGAAGATGCCGGGCGAGGAGCAGGTGTAGACTCGGCCCTGGAACTGGTAGGCCACCCGACGCCAGGAGAATTCCACGGTCTGGGTCTTGAACTCCTCCTGGACCACCTGGGCCTCCAGCTTGGGCCCCTTGGCCGCCTTCTTGGCCTGGGCCCGGGCCTTCCGGATGTCCACCAGCATCCGCGCGCCGATGTAAAGCAGCACGCAACCCACGAAGGCCTTGAAGGGCTTGGGATCCGGCAGCCAGTTGATGCGCACCAAGCCGCCCAGGATCACCCCGGGCAGGGTGCCCAGCACCACCACCCAGGTCAGGGGCCAGACCATGCGGCCCTCGCGCAGGAAACGCCAGACGCCGCTGGGAATCGCCACCACGTTGAAGACCATGTTGGTGGGGCTCACGGCCGGGCTGGTGAAGCCCAGGAAGCTCATCTGGAACGGCAACAGCAGGAAGGCCCCGGAGACGCCGCCCATGCTGGTGAAGAAGGAGACCACCAAGGCCACCAGAGGCGGCAGCCAGAGTTGGGTTTCCACTCCGGAGACGGGGAACAGAAAGTCCATCATAATCGGCGCCTTTCCCGGACAGGCTTGGGCCAGCCACGTCCGTCCAGCGTTGAATCCCAGTTCCAGTCGGCCCTAGTCCACGGTGAGGATCACGGCCGAGGATTTGAAAAAGGTCCAAACCTCCTGGCCCGGCTTCAGCCCCAGGGCTTGGGCGCTGGCCTGGGTGATCAGGGCGCAGACCTGCACCCCGTCGGCCAGATCGACCCTGGCCTC
>JAIUYB010000200.1 GCA_020216625.1 Desulfarculus sp. | reverse complement strand
AGGAGGACCCCGGGGCCTGGGTCTGGTGCCACCCCGACCTGCGCGGGTTCCTGGAGGAGCAATACCAGCGCCTGTTCCTGCCCCGCGGCATCCGGGAGCTGTCCGCCGCCGGCGAGACCCGGGCCGCGCACTCGGTGCTCTCCGCCGACCTCAACCGCGCCCGCAGCCAGGCCACCTTGGCCCTGGTCTGGGACGGCCACGACCTGACGGCCAACCTCAAGTCCCACTTGGCCGCCCTGCGCGAGGAGGGAATCCTCAACGTTTTCCTGAATCTGGACCTGGGCAGCCAATGGCAGGCCGGTCTGCTGCCCCAGATCGCCGCCGCCGGGTTCAAACCCCAACTGCTGCTGCCCGCCCTGGGCCAGGGCGACCTGGTGGTCTTCCAGGAAACGGCGGACTAGGCCCCATGCCCGCCCTGGACCTGCACCGGCTGACACCGGAATTCGTAAGGAATTTCGAGCCATACATCCCATCCCAGCCCGATCCGGAGCTGATGCGGCTCTATCGGATCGGCCATCTGCACCGCCTGAACAACAACGAGAACCCCCTGGGGCCGCCGCCCCTGGCCCGCGAGGTCATCGCCCGCTTCCCCCCGCCCCGGGCCGGCATCTATCCCAGCGGCGATAGCTGGTATCTGCGCCAGGCCCTGGGCCGGCGCTTCGGCCTGGACCCGGACCAGATCCTGGTGGGCAATGGGGCCAACGAGGTCATCACCTTCGTCATCAAGGCCTTCTGCCAGGAGGGCGACAACATCGTCACCGCCGACCGCACCTTCGCGGTCTACGAATGGGTGGCCAAGTTCAGCGGTTTCGAGGCCCGGCTGGCCCCGCTCAAGGACTTCGGTTTCGACGATGAGGCCCTGCTGCGGCTCATCGACCGACGCAGCAAGATCATCTTCATCTGCAACCCCAACAACCCCACCGGGACCTGGTGGGACCAGGAGCGTCTGGAGCGCTTCCTGGAGGCGGTGGACGGCCAGCAGATCGTGGTTCTGGACGAGGCCTACTGCGAGTTCGTGGACCGGCCGGAATTCCCCGACGGCTTGCAGATGCTGGCGCGCCATCCCAACCTGGTGGTTTTCCGCACCTTTTCCAAGATGTACGCCCTGGCCGGGCTGCGGGTGGGCTACCTGGCCGGCAGCCGGGAGGTGGTGGACACCATCCGCCGCACCTGCGTGGTCTATTCGGTAAACGCCCTGGCCCAGGAGGCGGCCCTGGCCGCCCTGGCCGACGACGCCGAGCACCTGGCCGCCACCCGCGCCCTGGTGGCCCGGGAAAAGGCCTATCTGCTGGAGGAGCTGGGCGCGCTGGGCCTGCCGGTGCAGCACGGCGAGGGCTGTTTTATGATGATCCGCCTGCCCCTGAGCGACACCATGGCCTATCGCCGCCTGATGCAACGGGGGATCATGATCCGCTCCATGACCGGCTTCCGCTTTCCCAACTGGATCCGAGTCAGCATCGGCAGCCACCTGGCCATGGAGGCCTTCATCGCCGCCCTGCGCGGCATCCTGCCGGGCCGGTCATGAGCGGCCCGGCCCCCCACGGCGCCGCCCCCCCGCGCCTTTACACCCGCCAGTTCGTCGCCCAGATGGCCATCCAGTTCCTGCTTTTTTGCAATATGGCCGTTTTCTTTCACTATTTCGCGTTCTTGACCGGAATGGGCCTGGACAAGCACCAAGCCGGGCTCCTGGTGGGGGCCTTCGCCCTGGTTGGCTTGGTGGTGCGCCCGTTGCTCAGTCCGGTGATCGGCGTCAACCGGGCCTGGCTGTGGCTGTTCTGGGGCGCGCTGGCCAACGCGCTGGCCCTGGCGGCCTACAACCTGCCCGCGGGTTTCAACGCCTGGCTCGGGGTGCGGCTACTGCACGGCCTGGCCTACGCGGTGCTGGCCATCGCCGGCACCGCCGCCATGGTGGCCTGCATCCCGCCGGACCGGAGCGGCGAGGCCTTCGGGGTGATGGGCATCATCACCCTGCTGCCCTACGCGGTGGTGCCGCCCCTGGTGGAGCCCTTGGAACGCTGCCTGGGCGGTTATCTGAACCTGCTCAACCTCACCGGGCTGGTGACCCTGGGCATCCTGCCCCTGACCTGGCTGGGCCGGCCGTCCCGGGCCGCCGTGCAAGGCGTCCAGGGCAAAGGCCCCCTCAAGCTCGGCCAACTCCGGGAAAACCTGCGCGACCGAGGGGTAGTCGGCTGCCTGCTCTTGAGCCTGGGGGTGTATTCCGCCTTCGCCTGCCTGTTCTTCCTGGCCGAACCGGCCTTCCTGGAGCGGGGCCTGCAAAGGGCCGGCTGGTTTTTCACCTCCACCTATTGCGCGGAGATGCTGGTGCGCCTGCTGGCGGCCAAGCGCTTGGACCGCCATGACAAGCGCCGGCTGCTGGCCGGGGGCGCGGCCTGGCTGGTCCTGTGTTTCGTCCTCACCAGCCTGGTTGCCCAGGATTGGCAGGCGGTGGCGGTGGGGTTCGCCTTCGGCCTGGGCTGGGGGGTGGCCTTCCCGCTGCTCAACGCCCTGCTGTTCGAGTTGTCGCCGCCCCATTTGCGGGCGCTGAATCTCAACCTGGGCATGTTCATGTTCCAGGGCGGCTTTTTCCTGGGCCCCTGGCTGGGCGGTCTGCTGCTGGCCGGCTTTGGCGGCGGCGTCCTGTTCCTGGCCAGCGCCGGGGTCTGCCTGGCGGTCGGCCTGGCGGCCCTGAACCTAAAACGCCAAGAAAAATTGGAGGAGCAAGCATGACCGAGGCCAAGGCTCCGCTGCCCCCCATCGAGGTCGACTTGCTGCGCCCCGAGGACGCTCCCGGCGTGGCCGAGCTGTTCCGGCTGATCTATGGCGAGGCCTATCCGGTCAAGGTCTATTACGACCCCGAGGCCTTGATCGCCGCCAACCGCGAGGGAAGCATCATCTCCAGCGTGGCCCGCACCCCGGAGGGCCGGGTGGTGGGGCACAACGCCTTGTTCAACCATGTGCCTCATCCCAAATGCCATGAATCCGGGGCCGGCCTGGTCCACCCCGAGTTCCGGGTGGCGGACCTGTTCAACCGCATGGTGGCCCATGGGGTGCGGGTGGGGCCCCGGTTCGGGCTGGAGGTGATCTGGGCCGAGCCGGTGTGCAGCCATGTCTACTCGCAGAAGCTCTGCCATGGCCAAAATTTCGTCACCATGACCCTGGAGGTGGGCCTGATGCCGGCGGCGGCATATGCCAAGGAAACCAAGCTCAAGTGGCGGGTCTCCAACCTCATCGACTTCGTGACCCTGGTCCCTTACGACCGGGCGGTGTATCTGCCCGAACGCTACGCCCAGCAAATCACCGAGCTTTACGCCGACTTCGACGACCAGCGCCACTTCCTGCCCGCCGACCGGCCCCTGCCGGCCGGGGTGGCCACCCGCCTGGAGAACCGGATCATCGACTTCGCCCAGGTGGCCCGGATGTCCCTGCACCAGCCCGGGGCGGACCTGCCCGCGGCCCTGGACCAGGCCGAGGCCGAGGCCGCCGCCCGGGGGGTGGTGACGATCCAGGTCTGGCTGAACCTGGGCCAGGCCTGCGTGGGCGCGGCGGTGGAGGAACTGCGTTCGCGCGGCTATTTCCTGGGCGGGCCCCTGCCGGGCTGGTTCGGGCACGACGGCTTGCTGATGCAGCGCCTGAGCGAGCCGGTGCGGTGGGAGACCATCAACCTGGAGTTCGACCGCGCCAAACGACTGCTGACCCTGGTGCGCCAGGATTACGAAACCATCCAGGGAGGATAGAGCCGTGGGCGACAAACCGGGGACCGAACTGCCCCCCATCGAAGTTGGCTTGCTGCGTCCCGAGGACGCCCCCGGGGTGGCGGAGCTGTTTCGCGCGGTCTATGGCGAGAGCTACCCGGTGCGCGACTACTACGATCCCCCCACCCTGATCGCCGCCAACCAGGAGGGGCGCATCATTTCCAGCGTGGCCCGCACCCCCGAGGGCCGGGTGGTGGGGCACATCGCCCTGTTCAACCACGTGCCCCACCCCCACACCCACGAGTCCGGGGCCGCCCTGGTCCACCCCGACTTCCGCCAGGCCAATCTCCTGGGCCGGATGGGGTATCACACGGTGAGGGTCTCGGGACCCCGGTTCGGGGTCGAAATGGTCTGGGTGGAGACGGTCTGCAACCATGTATTCTCCCAGCGCGCCACCCAGAACGTGGGCCTGACCACCATGGCCCTGGAGGTGGACCTGATGCCGGCGTCGGCCTACGCCCAGGAGCGAAGCGCCAGCGGCCGGGTCTCCACCATCCTCAGCTTCATAACCCTGGCTCCCCAGCCCCACACCCTGCACCTCCCCCCGCGCCATGCCAAGGCCATCAGCGACCTTTACGCCGAGTTCGACGATCGGCGCCATTTCGCCGTCGCCGAGGCCGACCTGCCGGCCGGGGTCGTCACGCGGTTGGATAGCCGGGTCTATGATTCCGCCCAGGTGGCCCGCGTCGCCATTCTGGAGGCCGGCCCGGACCTGGAACCGGCCCTGGCCCGGATCGAGGACCAGGCCAGCGCCCGGGGAGTGGTGGTCTTCCAGGCCTGGGTCAACCTGGGCCAGCCCTGGGCCGGAGCGGTGACCGAAATCCTGCGCCGCCGGGGATATTTCCTGGGCGGACCGCTGCCGCGCTGGTTCGGCTCCGACGGCCTGCTGATGCAGAAATTGGCCCACCCCCCCGACTGGGGCAACATCAAGCTGGCCTTCGACCGGGCCAATGGCATTCTGGACTTGGTGCGGGCGGATTACGAAAGCCTGTCCTGACCGGGCGCGGCTTGCCGCCGGGCGGGGCCTTTGCTATGCTTCAAGCCTGGATTTTGCCTGACAAGGAGCTGGCTTGGCCTTCTATCCCGCCTGGTTGGACCTGCGCGACCGTCTCGCCCTGTTGGTGGGCGGGGGGCAGGTGGCCGGCCGCAAGCTGGTCTCGCTCTTGGAGGCCGGGGCCCGGGTGCGCCTGGTGGCCCCCCGTCTTTCGCCCGAGACCTCCGCTTGGCTGCCCCACCCCCGGGTGGAGCACCATCCCCGGGCCTTCGCCGCATCGGATCTGGCCGGGGTCTGGCTGGCCATCTGCGCCACCGACGACCAGACCGTCA
The DNA here is from genome assembly GCA_020216625.1 of Desulfarculus sp. Classification (GTDB taxonomy): domain Bacteria; phylum Desulfobacterota; class Desulfarculia; order Desulfarculales; family Desulfarculaceae; genus JACRDC01. The sequence continues at coordinate 235 of JAIUYB010000200.1, read as the reverse complement.
ACCGGGCGGTGGCCACGGCCTGCGAGGCGGCCCGCATTTTCGTCAACGTGGTGGACGTGCCGGACCTGTGCGGCTTCATCGTGCCGGCGTCCTTCCGGCGGGGCGAGCTGACGGTGGCGGTGAGCACCGGCGGGGCGGGGCCGGCGGTGGCCCGGCGGCTGCGCGAACGCTTGGAGGCCGACTTCGGCCCGGAGTGGGGGCCCTACCTGGCCCTGATGCGGGCCGCGCGCGACTG
>JAIUYB010000199.1 GCA_020216625.1 Desulfarculus sp. | reverse complement strand
CAGGCTGTCGGCGGCGCGTGGAGCGGTGTGGCCGTCCCACAACTCCGGCACCTGGCCCCGGGGCCAGTCGCCAGAAAGGGCCCGGTCCAGGTTGGTGGCCAGATCGGCCGGGGTGACCAGGCGGTTGGTGCCCAGCTCCACCGTGATGGGGCGCTCGGTGTTGGGCCTTAAGGTCAGGCAAGGAATGCCCAGGTAGGTGGTCTCCTCCTGGATGCCGCCGCTGTCGGTGATGCACAGCCGGCTCTTGAGCACCAGGGCCATGAAGTCCAGGTAGCCCAGGGGCTCGCACAGGTGCAGGCCCGGGGCGGCCTGGGTTTGGGACAACAGCCCGGAATCCTTGAGCCGGGCTTGGGTGCGGGGGTGGACCGGAAAAACCAGGGGCAGGCGGGCCGAGGCCTTGATCAGGGCGCTGATGATGCGCTTCAGGGCCTGGGGCTGGTCCACGTTGGCCGGCCGGTGCAGGGTGACCACGCCGTAAGCGCCCGGGGAGAGCCCCCAGCGCTCCCAGGCGGCGATGGCCTCCAGCCGGGGGCGCACCTGCTCCAGGGAGTCGATCATGATGTTGCCCACCCGCGCGATCTTGGCCGGATCCACGCCTTCGCGCAACAGGTTGGCGTCGGCGTCGGGGCTGGGGGTCCAGAGCAGATCGGCCAGGGCGTCGGTGACCAGGCGGTTGACCTCCTCGGGCATGGTGCGATCCCAGGAGCGCAGGCCGGATTCGAGATGGGCCACGGGAATCAACAACTTGGAGGCGGCCAGGGTGCAGGCCAGGGTGGAGTTGACATCCCCGGCCACCACCACCCAGTCCGGGGGCTCGTCCAGCAACACCCGCTCGTAGGCCTCCAGGCAGCGGGCGGTCTGCACCCCGTGGCTGCCGGAGCCCACCCCCAGGTGGAGATGGGGTTCGGGCAGGCCCAGGTCGGCGAAAAAGGCGGCGCTGAGGTTGTAGTCATAGTGCTGGCCGGTGTGGATCACCAGAGGGCGGCACCAGGGCCGCTGGGCCAGCTCGTGGTGCAAGGGACCGATTTTCATGAAATTTGGCCGGGCGGCCGCCACCAGGTGGACCGTCAGCGGGGACATGGGGCCTCCTTGCCAAACGGCGCGAAAAAGGCCGGCCCGAGGAGATCGGGCCGGCCCACGGCTTGGCTCTGGTTGTCCGAGCGCCCCAGACGCCCCGAATCCTGAAGGACTCCCCGCCGGCCATCTTGAACACCGGCCCAGGTTTTGGGGCCCTGCGCGCCGCCGCCACCGCAATGCCTTGACGGTAAGCGACGACGCGCAGGGTTGGGGGGCGACTCGCGCGGCCGGTGGATGGCCTTACTCGGCCTTTTCCGCCGCCTCGGGGTTGGTGGCCTTCACGAAGCCCAGCAACCGCTCCCAGTCGGCGTCCACGCGCTTCTGGATCACCTCGATGTCCTCGGGCTTGAGGTGCCGGAAACGCCTCTGCATCTTGAGGTATTCCTCCACCGGCTTCGGATTCTTTATATCACGGGTCAGGACGAACTTGCCATCGATTACTTCGTAAAGCGGGAAGATTCTGGTCTGTACAACCAGGCGGGCGGTCTCGATGGAGGTCTCCGGACCACAGCGCCAGCCGGTGGGGCAGGGCGAGTAGATGTGCACGTAGGCCGGTCCCGGCGTGGCGATGGCCTTGCGGATCTTGTTCATCAGGTCCAGGTGCCAGGCCGGGGAGGCGGTGGCCACGTAGGGCACGTTGTGGGCCGCCGCGATCATCGGCATGTTCTTCTTCCAGGTCATCTGGCCCTTGCTCTTGGAGCCGGACGGACTGGTGGTGGTGCTGGCGCCGAAGGGGGTGGAGCTGCTGCGCTGGATGCCGGTGTTCATGTAGGCTTCGTTGTCCAGGCAGACGTAGGTGAAGTCATGGCCGCGCTCCAGCGCGCCGGAGAGCGCCTGCATGCCGATGTCGGCGGTGCCGCCGTCACCGGCGAAGGCCACGATCTTGGCCCCGGCGTCGGCGATGCGGCCCTTGCGGATCAGGGCCTTGCGCCCGGCCTCGACCCCGCTGGCCACCGCGGCCGCGTTTTCGAAGGCCACGTGGATCCAGGGCACGTTCCAGGCGGTCTGGGGGTAGGGGCTGCTGATGATCTCCATGCAGCCGGTGGCCGAGACCGCGATCAGGTTCTGGCCCACGGCCTTGGCCACCAGGCGCAGGGCCAGGACCTCGCCGCAGCCCTGACAGGCGCGGTGGCCACGGGAGAAGGGCTCCGCCAAGGGGATGTTCTTGGGGGTTATCTTCTCGTAATTCTTGATTGCTTCGGCGGCGGATATCATTCCTTCACCCCCACCATCTCGCAGGTCATGTCCTGACCGGCGGCCTTGGCCTTCTGCGCCTTGGCCAGCATCTCCTTGAACTGGTCGCGGGTGACGTCGCGACCGCCCAGGCCGGCCTCGAAGTTGGCCACGTACTTCTGGATGCCCTGGCTGAACAACAGGGCGCGGACCTCGGTGGCCACCGGACCGGCCGGCGCGCCGAAGGTGAGGTTGCGGTCGATGACCACCAGGGTCTCGGCCTTGGCCACCGCCTTGGTGAACTCCGCCACCGGGAAGGGCCGCCAGAGGCGGATGCGCACCACGCCGACCTTCTGGCCGGCCGCGCGCATCTCGTCCACCGCGCTCATGATGGTCTCGCTAAGAGAGCCCATGCTCACGAAGACCGCCTCGGCGTCCTCGGTGCGGTAGCTCTCCACCGGCTGGTAGCTGCGGCCGAACTGCTTGGCGAAGCTGGCCCAGTGCTCCAGGATGATGGGATAGCTGTCATTGATGGCCTGCACCTGGGCGCGCTTGGCCTCGGTGTAGACCTCGGGCACGCCCACCATGCCCATGCTGATGGGCTTGGCCGGGTCCAGGCAGAGCTGGGGAACGTAAGGAGGCAGCCAGGCGTCCACCTCGGCCTGCTCGGGCATCAAAATCGGCTCGATGACGTGGGTCAGGATGAAGCCGTCCATGTTGACCATGACCGGCAACAGCACCCGGGGGTCCTCGGCGATCTTGAAGGCGGTCAGGGTGAGATCCAGGACCTCCTGGCCGTTTTCGCAAAAGTATTGGATCCAGCCGGTGTCACGCTCGCCCATCACGTCGCTGTGGTCGTTCCAGATGGAGATGGGGCCGGACAGAGAGCGGTTGGCCACCGCCATGACGATGGGCAGCCGCATGGAGCTGGCGATGTAGAGCATCTCGTGCATCAGGGCCAAGCCCTGGGAGGCGCTGCTGGTGAAAGTGCGGGCGCCGGCCGCGCTGGAGCCGATGCAGGCGCTCATGGCGCTGTGCTCGCTCTCCACCGGGATGAACTCGGCGTCCAGGTGCCCGTCGGCCACCAACTCGGCCAGATGCTCGACGATGTGGGTCTGCGGGGTGATGGGATAGGCCGCGACCACGTCGGCATTGGCGAGCTTTACGGCCTCCGCGCAGGCCAGGGAAACCTCAAGCCCCACACGCCGGGCCATACTTGTCCTCCTCTTTTTCTTCGATCCAGCTGATGGCTTGCTTGGGACACTCGGCGATGCAGATACCGCAGCCCTTGCAATAGAAGCTGTCCCAGGTGTAGTAACCCTCGGCCTTGGGGTCGGGGTCGTAGGCCATGTCCGGGCAGATGATCCAGCACAGGCCGCACTTGATGCATTTCTCGCGGTCGGTGATGGGCCGGCGGCGGCTGCGCCAATCGCCGGTGTTGAAGCGCCGGGCGGTGCCGGGCTCGGTCATGGCGCAACCCAAGGCCAGGCTCTTCCAGGAAGTCATGCCTTCGTCGGCCATGGTATCACTCCTTGATGGTGGTCTCGTTAAAGGCGCGGCTCAGGGCGCCGAAGTTCTTGACGCCCTGCTTGCCGAAGCGCCCGTCCAGGGGCTCCTTGATGGAGTCCATCTTCACCAGCTCCACCGCCTTGAGCAGCACGCCCAGCATGGTGGTGTTGGTGATGGGCACTCCCAATTCCTCCTCGGCGATCTTGCTGGCGTCGGCCACGGCGGTGCGGCCGGTGAATCCGCACTCGCCCTGGACCGCCTCCACCGATTTGCTGCTGTTGGCCACCAGGGTGCCACCGGCTTTCAGACCGGCCTTGACGTTGCCGCTGGCTAGCAGGGAAGGATCCAGCACCACGACCACGTCGGGCTGATAGATCTTCTCGCGCAGCCGGATGGGCTGGTCGCTGATGCGCAGGAAGGCCTGCACCGGGGCTCCGCGGCGCTCGGGGCCGAAGCTGGGGAAAGCCTGGGCGTATTTGCCCTCGGCTATGGCGGCCAACGCCATCAGCTCGGCCGAGGTCACCGCGCCCTGGCCACCCCGGCCATGAAAACGCACCTCGATCATTTTTTTCTCCTTCGTGAGATTACGGGCACCGCTGGCGGCAGCAGACGGCGGGGGGCCACGGACCGGGCTGGAGGCTCGTGGGATTCGCGGGCCGGTGGCGCCGGAGGTTGGGCCATCCTGATAGCGAAACCCCGTCGGCTTGCTGCCATATGAAGTGCTAATTCTAGGTGTGAAGTGGCATACCTGTCAACCAGGTTTGACCAATTTACCCAAAGGTTTCATGGGTTCCGAAATATGGAAGCCCGTTGCGATGAATATCCAAAAGAATGCGAGTGTTATATACAAATACCGTTCGTGGTCCGATATTTGGAACGGGTCGGACCACTATGACAAGCCCCATCCCAGGGGCGGACTCGTAAATAGTGAATATTATTCATGCGCTTGCAGCCTATTTTCCAGTTAATGGAACGGCCAAAATGACGCAGCTCCAACCTCGGCGCGCGGGATGGGGTTGATAGAAAACCCGGTTGTGCGGCGGAAATCAGCCGCTTTTTGCGTGGCATCGAAAAGCCTGAAGGGGGGCCAAACCTCGCGCTGCGGGCCTATTGCCGGGCAGCGGCGTAGCCTGGGTCGGGTTGACAGCGCCACCCCTGGGCGGTATAGTCCGGTTCACTGACGCGGGGTGGAGCAGTTCGGTAGCTCGTCGGGCTCATAACCCGAAGGTCACTGGTTCAAATCCAGTCCCCGCTACCAGAAAGAAAACAAGGGGTTGGCCTAGATTGGCCGACCCCTTGTTCTTTGCCCTGAAAAGGCCTTCCCACCATCCATCCCGAGACCATTGCACGGCGCGCGCAGCGAGAGTGCACTTTAACAGTCTGATAATGTGGGATAAGATACTCGAAACGGACTAGCTGGAGGAGGCGTTTGGCCAACCGTTTCGAAACCCGGCTGTGCGGATTCCTCGACCTGGCGGTGTCGGTGCGCAAGAAGCCGAAGTCGCACCTGGACCAGGTCGACCAGATCATCAATTGGAAGCCCATCGAGAGCTTTTTGCGGAAGAAGCTCCGGCGCCAG
>JAIUYB010000198.1 GCA_020216625.1 Desulfarculus sp. | reverse complement strand
GTCTCCCCGGCTGGAGCGCCGGGAGATCACCTACACCGGCCCCCTGATGGGGGCCAAGCTGCGCTGGGCCGAGGCCGAGGCCGGCCGGCGCGAGCGCGCGGTCCTGGCGGCCACCGGGGTGGACGAGGCCCAACTGAAGCGGGCCGGTCTGCAAGGCGGTCGCCGGCCGGCGCGCATCTGGCCCCAGGGACTGTCCATCACCCCCCACCCCGAGGGGTTGTCCTTCGCCTTCTTCCTGCCCAAAGGCGCTTACGCCACCGTCCTGTTGCGGGAGTTCTGCAAGCTGGAACCGGCCATGCCCGAGGCCTAGCCCCGCGCTGCGCGTGGCTGGATCCAGACCCGGCTGGCCGGAGGAGAGGCATGATGGGCCGTATTCATTCCAGCGCGGGCCCCGCGACCTGCTGAGAGGGTTGGTCCATGCCCAACGACCAGAGGACTGGCCCCCCATCGGCCCAGCACCGGCCGGGCCAGGCGCCGGTTGCCAGGTTCGGCCTGACGATGGTCTTGCTGGTGGGGCTGATCGGCGGGCTGGCGGCGCTGTGGGGTGGAGAACGGCTGGTCCAGAGGTTCACCCTGGGGGAATTCCGGCGTCTGGCCCCTCTCCAGGCCCAACTGGTGCGGCAGGCGCTTCTGGCCGATCTCGACGCCCTGCGTTACACCGCCGTGTTTTTCGCCTCCAGCCGGAAGGTCGAGCGGGCCGAGTTCCGCACCTTCGCCCAGTACGGCCTGCAGCAAACCCCGGGCCTGGTCTTGGTGGCCTTCGCGCCCAGGGTCGAGGCGGTCCAGCGTCCTGGCCACGAGGATGAGACCCGACGCCAGGGATACCCTCATTACCGCTTGCTCCAGCCCGGTCCCGCGGGCCGGCTGGAGCCGGCCGGGACGCGGGAGTTCCACCACCCGTTGGATTTCCTGTACACCATGGCCCCGGGCGAGGCGATCAAGCTGATGGGGCTGGACCTGGCCGCGGACAACCGCTTCCTGCCCGGCCAGATCGAAGCCGGGGCCTGGGCGGGGCTGGGCCTGCTTCCGTCCCCGGCCGGTGGGCGTCAGATGTTGCTGGTCACCCTGCCGATGTATGCCCAGGGAGAATCCCTGGCCCTGGCTCCGGCCCGGGACTCCACCGTCCGGGGTCTGGTGGTGGTGGGGCTGGACCCCAGGGAGCTGCTGCTGGCGGCCCTGGGAAGGCCCTCGGACGCGGGCATTGATTACTGGCTGCTTTGCCCGGCGGGGCCGGAGGGGTCATCGGTCAGCCTCGGGCTGCGCGGTTCGCCGCCCGGGGAGGCCGAGACCCCGGGCCGGGAGCTGACCTGGAGTGGCGGGTTCGAGGCCGCCGGACGCCAGTGGCGGGTGGTGGCCAGCGCCGGACCGGACTTCCCGGGGGCTTGGTGGCGCCTGGTCCCCTGGGGGCTGGGCCTGGCCGGGTTCCTGCTGGTCACGGCCGGGGGCCTGAATCTGTTGGGACACCAGCGGAGCGCCCGGCGCCTGCGGGAGCAGGTGCTCGACCAGACCCGGGAATCCCGCCAGGCCCGGGAACGGGCCGAGATGATCTTCCAGGTGGCGCCCACCCCCATTTTCACCGTGGACGCGAACAGACGCATCACTTCCGTCAACCGACGCTTCGAGGAGATGACCGGCTACAGCGCCGCGGAACTGTTGGGCCGAGACTGCGAAACCCTCAACCATGAGCAATGCTCCGCGACCTGCGCCCTGCTCCAGGCCCAGGCCGGCCGCCGGGATCAGGCCGCCCAGGAAAACGAATGTGTCGTGTTGGCCAAGGACGGCCGCCGACTGGAGGTGGTCAAACGCCTGGAGGTTTTGCGCGACCTGGATGGCCGGGTCAGCGGCGCGCTGGAGCTTTTGCAGGATGTGACCGATCAGAAGCGGATGCTGGCCGAGTTGAGGGCCAGCGAGCGGATTCTGCGCCGAATCGTCACCACCACCGCCGACGGCTTCTGGTTGGTGGACCGGGACCTGGTGGTCCTGGAGGTGAACCAGGCGCTGGTGGAGATGTTGGGCTTTGCCCGCGAGGAAATGCTGGGCCGCAAGAGCCATGAATTCGTCGCGCCCCGGGATTTGGAGCACTACCGGCAGATGGTGGGCCAGATCGCGACGGTGCAGAACCGGTCCTACGAGGTGGTGTTGCGGGCCAAGGACGGCCGCGAGGTCCACACCCGGTTCTCGGCCACCACCTTGTGGGGCGAGGACGATCAGGTCAACGCGGCCTTCGCCTTCGTCACCGACATCACCAAGCGGCGGCGGGACGAACAGGCCCTGCGCGAGAGCGAGGAGCGCTTCCGGGAGATCGCCGATCTGTTGCCCACGGCCATCTTCGAGGCCGATTTGGAGACCCGCCTCACCTATCTCAACCAGGCCGGCCTTGATTTCTTCGCGGTGCGGGCCGAGGACTTGCGCCGGGGCTTGCGGATCCAGGACCTTTTTCATCCCGACGACCTGGAACTGGCCCACAACCGCATCGCCAAGATCTTGCAAGGCGAACGTCTGCCCCAGCAGGAGTATCGCATCATCGCCCGCGACGGGATCCACAAGGTGGCGCTGATCAAGTCCGCCCCCATGCTGCGCGAAGGCCGGGTGGTGGGCCTGCGCTCCAGCGTGGCCGACATCACCGGCCGCAAGCTGGCCGAGGAGGAGCTGCGCAAGCTCTCGCGAGCGGTGGAGCAGAGCCCGGCCTCGGTGGTGATCACCGACCTGGAGGGACGCATCGAGTACGTCAATCCCAAGTTCAGCGCCGTCACCGGATACAGCTTGCAGGAGGCCCTGGGCGAGAACCCGCGCATCCTCAAGTCGGGGTTGATGGACCCGGGGGTCTACCTCGAGATGTGGCGCGCCCTGACCAGCGGCGGGGAATGGCGCGGGGAGCTCCTGAACCGCAAAAAGGGCGGCGAGCTTTATTGGGAGTACGCCTCCATCTCGCCCATCAAGAATTCGCGCGGGCAGACGACCCACTACTTGGCGGTCAAGGAAGACATCACCCCACGCAAGTTGGCCGAGGAGGCGGCCCAGCGCGAGAACGCCAAACTCTGGGCCATGATCTCGGGCATGGACGAGGGCGTGGTCTTCGCCGACGCCCAGGGCTCCATCGTGGAGGTGAATGATTTCATGTGCCGCCTGGAGGGACGCGACCGCCAGGATCTGCTGGGAGCGAGCATCTTCGGCCTGCACCCGCCGGAGGTGGGGCCACGCATCCAGGAGAGCATGGAGACCTTCCGCCGTGACCCAGCCTCGCCTCCCCTGGTGCTGCAGCGCACCCTGTCGGGGCAGGAGGTGATCATGCGCGTCCAGCCCATCTGCCGGGAGGGCGCCTTGGACGGGGTGCTGCTGAACATCATCGATGTCACCGAGCTGGTGCGGGCTCAACGCGCGGCCGAGGAGGCCAGCCGGGCCAAGAGCGAGTTCCTGGCCAATATGAGCCACGAGATCCGCACCCCCATGAACGGCATCCTGGGCATGACCGAGCTGTTGCTGGAGGCCGCCCTGCCGCCGGAGCAGCGCGAGGGCCTGACCATGATCCACTCCTCGGCCCAGGCCCTGCTCACGGTGATAAACGACATCCTGGATTTCTCCAAGATCGAGGCTGGCAAGCTGGCCCTGGACGCCACCGATTTCAACCTGGCCCTGGTGCTGGAGGAGACCCTGGGGCTGATGAGCACCCAGGCCGAGGAGAAGGGGCTCCAACTCTGCCTGGACCTGGACCCCGAGACCCCCTGGGATCTGGTCGGCGACCCGGGGCGACTGCGCCAGGTCTTGCTGAACCTGGTGGGCAACGCGGTGAAGTTCACCCAGCGGGGCCAGGTTCGCCTCAAGGCGCGGACCCTAAAGGCGGGGGAGAACACGGCGCGGCTGGAGTTCGCGGTCAGCGACACCGGGGTGGGCGTGGCCCCGGACAAGCAGGAGGTCATTTTCCGGGCCTTCGAGCAGGGGGACATGACCATCACCCGCCAGTTCGGCGGCACCGGACTGGGGCTGGCCATCAGCTCCCAACTGGTGGGCATGATGGGTGGCCGGCTCAAGGTGGCCAGCCAGCCGGGGCAGGGCAGCGATTTCAGCTTCTCGGCCGAGTTCGGCCTCCAGGCCGCGCGCCCCACCCAGCGAGAGTGGGACTCGCGGAGGGATTTGTTGCAGGGCCTCGGGGTCCTGGTGGTGATGTCCGACCCCTGCCAGGGCGAGGCCCTGGCTGGCCTGCTCCGGCATTGGGGCCTGGAGGTGGATCTGGCCGCCGAAGACGCGGCGGCGCGCTGGTTGTGGGCGCGGGCCGGGCAGGGCCAGCCCTATGCCCTGGCGCTGCTGGAGCTGGACCAGCCCGGCGGGGAAGGCGAGGCCCTGGCGCGGGAGTGCCTGGCCCCGAACGAACCCTCCTGCCGGGTCGTGACCCTGCTCCCGCAGCGCGACCGCCTGGAGCTGGCCGCCCTGAGCCGGGAGATGGGGGCCTGGGCCTGGTTGACCAAGCCGGTGCGTCCGACCGTTCTCTGGCAAAGCCTCAAGTCGCTGCTGGGGGCGGCCGACGCCAGCCAGGCCCCCATCGCCGCCGAGCCAAACCACGCCGGCGGGACCGGTCGCCCCTTGTCCATCCTGGTGGTCGATGACAACCTGGTCAATCAGCGCCTGGCCCGGTTGCTCCTGGAGCGCTGGGGCCATCGGGTGGCGGTGGCGGGCGATGGCCAGGAGGCCCTGGACCTGATCCGGGAGCGGGGGGATTTCGACCTGGTGCTGATGGACGTGCAGATGCCGGTTCTGGACGGCCTGTCGGCCACCCGGGCCATCCGGGCCGCCGAGGCTGGCGGCGGACGTCGATTGCCCATCGTGGCCATGACCGCCCACGCCCTGCGGGGCGACCGCGAGCGCTGTCTCGAGGCGGGCATGGACGCCTACGTCACCAAGCCCGTCAGTCCCCAGGCCCTCCTCCAGGCCCTGGTCGAGCTGGGCCTGATGGAAAAGGCCGCGCTCGCCCCGGCTTCCAGCCCGCCCCCCGAAGACCGGCTGGCGGTGGATCGCCAGCGCCTGTTGCAGCGCTTCGCGGGCGACGAGAACCTGACCCGCCAGATGGTCGAGATTTTCCTGGAGGAGTCCCCCCGCCTGCTGGCCGCGGCCCGGCGGGCGGGGATCACGCCTCGTCCGGCTTCTGGGCCAGCCAGTCGGATAGATCGCCGCGCACCCGCTCCAATTCCCGGACCAGGCGCGCCAGGGTCTCCGCCGCCGGGGCCAGGCGTTCCTGGCGACCCATCTGCTCCAGCTCCTGGGCGGTCGAGAAGGCCACCGGGGCCTCGAAATATCCCACCGACCCCTTGATGGTGTGAGCGATGGTGGCCAGGTCCAAGGCGCGGCCCTGGTCCAGGGCCC
>JAIUYB010000197.1 GCA_020216625.1 Desulfarculus sp. | reverse complement strand
CGGCAGGCGCGGCCGATGACCACCCCCAGCTCGGCCTCGAAATCCACCCGTTGGCTCATGTGCACCGGCCGCACGATGGTCTCGCCCGGCCCGATGACCGCGGTGCTGGGTTTGAGGAAGATCATGGGATCGCTGGGCAGTGGCTTTTTCATCTCCGCGGCGTGGGCCCGGTAGTTCAGGCCGATGGCCACGATCTTGGAGGGCCGGCAGGGGGCCAGGATGCGCACCTCGCCGAACTTAACCGTGGCCCGGCCGGGCTTGCCGCCGGCAAAGGGCGAGCCGTCGTAGAGCCGGATCTGGCCCTTGTCCCAGAGGCCGTAGCGCACCCGCCCGTCGGAGGCGAAGCGCACGACGCCCTTGGCCGCGTAGATATCCTCGCGCTGGCAATACATTGGCCTAGTCCTTCAAGCCCAGGACGTCCTGCATGTCGTAGAGGCCGGGCTTTTTATCCGCCACCCACAGCGCCGCCCGCACCGCCCCCTGGGCGAAGGTGTCGCGGGTGTGGGCGCGGTGGGTCAGCTCCAGGCGCTCGCCCTGGGTGATGAAATAGATGGTGTGGTCGCCCACGATGTCACCGCCCCGGATCACGCTGACCCCGATCTCCTCCCGGGGCCGCGCGCCCACCAGGCCCTGGCGGCCGTGCTTGGCCACCTGGTCCAGCTTCCAGCCCCGGGCCGCGGCCATCTCCTCCAGAAGGCGCAGCGCGCTGCCGCTGGGGGCGTCCTTTTTCTGGTCGTGGTGGGCCTCCACCAGCTCCATGGCGTAGTCCGGCCCCAACACCCGGGCCACCAGCCCGGCCAGCTTGAACATCAGGTTCATGCCCACGCTCATGTTGGGGGCGTAGACCACCGGGACCCGGGCCGCCAGGGCGGCCATGGCCTGTTTCTGGCCAGAATCCAGGCCGGTGGTGCCGATCACCGCCGCCTTGCCCAGCCGGGCGCATAGCTCCAGATGGGCCAGGCTGGCGGCCGGAGCGGTGAAGTCGATCAGCACCCGAGCCGAGCCCAAGGCCGCCTCGGCCCCGGCCTCGACCAGCAGGTCGCCGGCCTGGGGCTCGCCGCAGACCTCGGCGACGCGTTTGCCAATGGCGGGATGGCCGGGGGCCTCGAAGCCCCCCGCCAATCCGGCCTCGGCCTGGCGGCCGATGGCGCGCACGATGAATCCGCCCATGCGTCCCGCCACCCCCGCCACCGCCATGCCGATCATGGGTTTACTCCTTGACCTTCAGCCCGTAGGCGGTCAGGGCCTGCTTCAAGCTCGCCAGGCTAGCCGGAGCCAGGGGGCACAGCGGCAGGCGCAGCTCGGCGCTCTGGATCAGCCCCATCAGGTAGGCCGCGGTCTTGACCGGGATGGGGTTGGTCTCCACGAACATGGCCTTGACCAGGGGCACCAGTTTCATGGCCGCGGCCTGGGCCTCGGCGATTCGGCCGGCCTGGAAGTCGGCCACCATCCGGGCCACGTCCTTGGGCACGATGTTGTTGACCACGCTGATCACGCCCTTGCCGCCAATGGCCAGCACCGGCAGCACCAGGCCGTCGTCACCGGAGAGCACCGCCAGCTTGTGACCGCAGAGGGCCTGGATCTCGGCCATCTGGGTCAGATCGCCGCTGGCCTCCTTGACCGCCACCACCCCGGGCAGCTCGGCGATGCGGGCCATGGTGGCCGGCAGGATGTTCACCCCGGTGCGGCTGGCGATGTTGTAGGGCACCAGGGGGAAGCCGCCGCTGGCCTGGCTGATGGCCTGGAAATGGCGGAACAGGCCCTCCTGGGTGGGCTTGTTGTAATAAGGGGTGATATGCAGCGCCGCGTCGGCCCCCGCCTTCTTGGCGTGCTGGGTCAGCTCGATGGCCTCCTTGGTGTTGTTGGAGCCCGCGCCGGCCACCACCGGCACCCGTTTGTTCACCTGCTCCACCGTGATCTCGATCACCCGCTTGTGCTCGTCGTGGCTCAGCGTGGCGCTCTCGCCGGTGGTGCCGCAGGGCACGATGCCGTCAGTTCCGTTCGCGATCTGGAACTCGATGAGTTCCCGCAGGCCGTGCTCATCCACCCCGCCGTCCTTGAACGGAGTGATGATGGCCACCAAGGCTCCCCTCAACATGAGCTTCTCCTTTGCCGATCTGGGCCGCAGCCGGCCGGCCGCCCGCGCGGCCGCCGGGTCCTATCCCGCCTGGAACGCCATCCAGGCGAAGGCCTCCCGGTTGAGCTCGCCCTCGTAGACATACGAGGCCGCGCCCTCCAGGAACACTTCCGTGAACCGCCCCCCCTCGACACCATAATAAACCTTGAGACGCTCGCCGGAGCGCACCCGCACCGTGACCGGGGACTGGAGCCAGCCCCACTGGCCGGCCATCAGGGCCGAAGCCACCGCGCCGGTTCCGCAGGCCAGGGTCTCGTCCTCCACCCCGCGCTCGTAGGTGCGCACCCAGAGCTCGTCGTCCGCCCCGCGCACGAAGTTGACATTGGTGCCGGCCGGGGCGAAGTGCTGGTGGTAGCGCAAAAAACGCCCCAGCGCGCGCACCGGGGTGGATTCCAGATCCTCCACCGCCACCACCGCGTGGGGCACCCCGGTGTTGATGCCGGCCAGCTCCAATGGTCCGGCCGGACCATCCAGCACCAGGTCGCGGTAGGCCCCGCCCGGCGGCACCATCTCCAGCTTGACCGTTACGCCATCGACCCAGGCCCGGATGGGGCCGGCGATGGTGTCGAAGACCATGGCCGGGCCGGCCAGCCCGCGATCAAGGGCGAAGCGGGCCGCGCAACGCCCGCCGTTGCCGCACATCTCGGCGCTGGAGCCGTCGGCGTTGAAGAAATGCCAGCGGAAATCCACCCGGCCCAGGCGGGGGTCAACTCTATCCGAGGGCTCGAGGATAATCAAGCCATCGGCCCCCACCGAACGACCCCGGGCGCAGAGCCCCTGGGCCAGGGCCGGCATCAGTTCCGGGGCGATGCCAGCGGCGCGATTGTCGATCATTACGAAGTCGTTGCCGCTGCCGTTCATCTTTGCGAACTTCAGGCCGTGCAGGGCCTGCAGCGCCTGGAGCTTGCGGGTCATCTCACATCCACTCCGGCAGGCGCTCGCCCCGGACCAGGTCCTCAATGGTCTCCCGCGCCCGGATCACGCAGAAACGGTCGCCATTGACCAGCACCTCGGCCGCCCGGGGACGGGAGTTGTAGTTGCTGCTCATGGCGAAGCCATAGGCCCCGGCGCTCATCACCGCCAGCAGGTCGCCGCGCCGGAAGGGCGGCAGCTCGCGATCCCGGGCCAGGTAGTCGCCAGTCTCGCAGATGGGGCCCACCACGTCGGCCACCACCGGCTCCACTCCCGGCTGCTGGCGCACCGGCCAAATGGCGTGGTAGGAGTCGTAGAAGCTTGGCCGGATCAGATCGTTCATGGCCCCGTCCACGATGACGAAGCGCTTGACCGGGGTCTGCTTGGTGTAGTGGACCTGGCACAAGAGCAGGCCGGCGTTGCCCACCAGCACCCGCCCCGGCTCCAGCACCAGGCGCATGTCCAGCCGGCGCACCCGCTCGGCCAGGGCCGCGGCGTATTGGTCCGGGGCTGGGGGGTTCTCCTGGGCGTAGGTGATGCCCAGGCCGCCGCCCAGGTCCAGGATCTCCAGCTTGATCCCGGCCGCCCGCAGGCGCTCCACCAGCACCGAGACCCGCTCCAGGGCGTCGGCAAAAGGGCGCACGTCGGTGAGCTGGCTGCCGATGTGGCAACTCACGCCCTTGATCTCCAGGTTGGGCATGCCGGCCAGCACCTGGTATTGGGCGAAGGCCAGCTCCACGTCCAGGCCGAACTTGTTCTTGGCCAGGCCAGTGGTGATCTTGGGATGGGTCTGGGCGTCCACGTCCGGATTGACCCGGAAGCTGACCGGGGCCTTCAGGCCCAGGTTGCCGGCCACCTGATCCAGGACCTGCATCTCCTCGATGCTCTCCAGGTTGAACATCAGGATGCCGGCCTTCAAGGCGGCCTCCATCTCGGCCTCGGTCTTGCCCACCCCGGAATAGACGATGCGCCCCGGGTCGACCCCGGCGGCGATGGCCCGCCACAGCTCGCCGCCGCTGACGATGTCCGCCCCGCCGCCCAGGCTGGCGAACAATGCCATGATGGCCCGGCTGGTGTTGGCCTTGACCGCGTAGCAGACCAGGGCGTCCAGCCCGGCGAAGGCCTGGCTGAAGGCCCGGAAGTGCCTGGTCAGGGTGGCCTGGGAGTAGACATAAGCCGGGGTGCCAACCTGGCGCGCGATCTGGCGCAGGCTGACCTCATCGGCGTGCAACTCACCGTCAATATAAGCGAAATGATGCATGACTCACGCTGTGTCGTTCCGTGGGGTTAGGGTTGCTGCTTCACTTCCACCACCGGACTGGGCTGGCCGAGGTTGCCGGCCTCGTCCACGGCCAAGACGCGATAGTAGTAGACCGAGCCCAGCTTGACCGCCTTGTCCACGAAGGTGTTCTCCACCAACGGCTTGGTGTTGATCCGGGTAAAGGGGCCGGCCTTGGCCGTGGCCCGCTCCACGAAATAACCGGCGGTGTCCGGCTCCGGGCTGGGGGTGAAGCGCAGATAAATGCCGTCGGCGAAGCTGGCTCCCACCAGGCCGGTGGGCGGGCTGGGCGCGGTCTGGTCCAGAGCGCTGGCCGCCACCCAGGGGCCGGGCTGACCCTCCACCAGCGAGCCGTTGATCGCGCGCACCGCCGCCACCCGGTAGCGGTAGAGCTGGCCCACAACCAGGCTCTTGTCCACCAGCTCGGGCTGGGTCATGGGGCGTTCGTTCAGGGCCCGTTCGCCGTCTGGACCTTTGCGGTAAAGGATGTAGCCCGGGGCCTCCGGGGCCCGACGGCCATCGGCCAAAAACTCCACCGGCTGCCAGGTTAGGCTGACCTGACCGTCGCCCTGGACGACCCGAAGGCCCTGGGGCGCCTGGGGAGCCACGGCCCGCACCGCCCGGGCATAGCCGGATTCCTTGCCCGCCCGGCCGCGGGCGTCCACCAGTTGCACCCGGTAGACCGCAGTCATGTCCATGGGGGCCTGTCGATCCAGGTAGGTGAACTTGCCGGCCTCGCCCGGCTTGAGCTGCTTGCCCACGTCCAGCACCCGGTACTCGCGCAGACGGGGCGGACACGGCGGGCATTCGGGATCGCCGGTGATGGGCAGATAGCCGTAGTAAAGACGGGCCTCGTGGATGAAGAAGTTGGGATTTTCCTCACCCGGCACGCTGAAGCTCAGCTCCACCCCATCGGCCACCGCGCGGGCCTTGAGGTCTGGCACCGCCATGGGCGCCACCATGGTGGAGGCCAGGGGCGGTGATTTGACCCCGCAGCCGGGCAGACCGGCCGCTACGATCACCAGGGCCACCAGGACCAAGCCCCGCAGGGCCGCCCACATCATT
>JAIUYB010000196.1 GCA_020216625.1 Desulfarculus sp. | reverse complement strand
CTGCTTGGCGGCCTCGGTGCCATAGCGGAAAATGGTGAAGGCGCAGCCCAGGGCCTGCATGTTCACCTGGACCCGCAGGCTGCTGGAGGCGCGGGCGATCTCCTCGGTGATGATCATGGCCGCCAGCCAGCCCATGCCGTTGCCGCCGTATTCCTCGGGCAGCACGGTGCCAAACAGGCCCAGCTCGCCCATGGGAAGGACGACCTCCTCGTAGGGGAAATAGTGCTCCTCGTCCCATTTGTCGGCGAAGGGCGCGATCTTCTCGGCCGCGAAATCGCGCACCATGTCCCGGAGCATCACCAGTTCTTCGCTGAGTTCAAAGTCCATCGTCGCTATTCCTCCCTGTGTGGTAGGGGCCGGCGCTGGTGGCCGGTCCCCTCTCTGGCCGATGCCCGGCCGTTTTTGGTGCTAACCATCCCCGGATGTTGACCACCCAGGTTCTTTCCCGAGACGCCCCGGGCGAAGGCCCATGCTCCCGATCAGGCCCTTCGCCGGTTTGGCTGAACTACGGCTGCCGTCCGGTGCGGCTCCCCTCGGCGCGAACGCCACAGCCACGGGACGGCCATCGGCAACCTCCTTGGCGGGCGCGGGGTAACGCACCGCGATATCCTGCCAGGAATGGAAGTTACGCTTAAGGTCTAACCTTAGCCGTGGGTACCTTATAGCCCAAAGTTCGCCAGATGGCAAGCGGTTGCGAAGTTACTTAGTAGCTACAGTGTGCACGGGGGGAAAGGAAAAACGCAGGGGTAGGGCGGGAAATGAGGTGGGCGGGCCAAAAACAGTCCGGCCAGGGGGCGGGGGCCCGGAGGCCCCCGCGCGGCTCAGGCCAGGGCGGAGCTGGCGCGGCGGTTGGTGAGGTTGAGAGCAAAGGGGGCCATGACGCCGGGCATGCCGGCCCGCTCGTGGTGGGTGGCCAGGCAGTCGAGGCTGACGGGGTGGGTGATCTTGCCGGCCTTGTCCACCGCCGCCTCGGCGTTGGTGATGACCAGGTGGGGAAAAAGAATTTCCAGGGTGTGGTTCAGGCCGGCCTCGATGGGTTCGCCAGTGAAGGCGAGGCGAAGCTTTTTGCGGGTGTCGTTGCCCAGGTCGCTCAGATAGGTGTCGCTGGTGTACCGCGGGAACTCCAGGGAGAGGCTGATCTCCGGGAAACCGGTGGCGATGGGCTCGGCGATGCGGTCCTGGCCTCCGGCCAGATAGTCACCTTCGAGCTTGCGCTTGAAGGTGAGGTCGAAGCGGTTGGGGGCGATGGCGTGGGTGGCGGTGAGGGCCTCGTCCTCGGCGTCGTTGAGCCAGAAGGTTCCTTGCCGAAAAAGCACTCGCAGGCCAGGGGCGGGGTTGGCGATGGCGGCCAGGGTGGCGCTGGTGTTGGCCCCGGCGCTGGTGTTGAGGTTGAGATCGTCGCAAATCAGATGGAAGGTGACGGTCAGGGGTTGGCCGGCCTCCCCGGAGATGCTGAAGCCGTCAACCTTGACCGCCGGGTGCTCGTGAACCGAAAATCCTTTGAAAATCGCCAGGGTGCCAAAAAGTCCGGCGTTGGAGGCGGCCAGGCCCAGACGGTGGTGGAAGGCGTTGGCGCCCAGATCCTCCGGGGTTCCGGCTTGGCCCAGGGCCAGGGCCAGCAGCACCTCCAGGCCCTGGTAGCGCAGGTAGGCGCCCAGGTCTCCGCCACAGGTGATCAGGCCCCGGTCGGCTCCGGCGGCGAAGGCCTGGC
Source organism: Desulfarculus sp. (assembly GCA_020216625.1). Taxonomy (GTDB): domain Bacteria; phylum Desulfobacterota; class Desulfarculia; order Desulfarculales; family Desulfarculaceae; genus JACRDC01. The sequence continues at coordinate 3,686 of JAIUYB010000196.1, read as the reverse complement.
CGGCCGAGTCGTCGGGCAGGTGCTCGCGGGTGCGGGTGATCTTCTCGCTGGTGATCAAGAGGGCGTCGGCGCTGCCGACCACGGTTGGAACGCCCCAGGTGGCGGCCTGGCGGAAGGCGGCTTTGACTTCTTTTCCGGTGCTCATGGGCGATGCTCCACTATTAAAGCAATTGGTAGAGGTTTAGAGCGTGGTCAGCGGTGATTCATAGGCCACGCTGAATTGGAGGTCGAACAGGGCCAGGGGCTCGGAGGCCCCGCCCTCGAAAAGTTCCAGCCGTTGGCACCTGGTGCGGTCCCAATGGGGGTTGCAATCTGGCCGTCCCAGAACCGCCAGGCAGGCGGCGGCCAGGGCGTCAAGCGTGGCGTAGTCGCCGCCTGGGGTGGAGACCGCGCCCCAAAGGTGCATGATCATAAGGCGTTCGGCGATGCCACCGCTGGCGTCCACCGTCTCCACCCGCTCGTTGAACAGGCTGAGCGCTGGGGTTTGGCTGGCCTGGCTGACCAGATGGATGCCCCGCCGGATCAGGCGCGGGACGATGGCGAAGCCGTTGGCCGGGGTGATGGCGGCCAGGCAGGCCATGAGGTCGGCGATGATTTGCTGGCGAGTCATGACAACTCCTGGCTCAAAAGGCGGGCGAGGTGTTTTTCCAGGCTGGCCTGGGCGGCCTCGGCTCCCGGACGCAGATAGGGCCGGGCTGGCAGGGTGACCCGCCGGACCTGGACCCAGCGACCTTCGACCTGGAATTTTAGATACTTGGCGCGGCGGGCCAGGATGGTGGCCCCGTATTCCTGCGCCCCGGCATAAGGGGTGTCGGCATACAGCTCGCCCTGAAGCTGTTCGCCGGAGCCGTTGATGCTCCAGCCCAGGGAGCGCAGGAGTTGGCCGCCGCGCACCTGGGGCCCGCCGCGACCCATGCGCTCCCGGGCCGCGACCAGGCCAACTTCGAGCGATTGCTCCAATGTTTGGCGCAGCAGGCCGGGCATCCGGCTTTCCAGACGAGCCAGGCGGTCGGTGGTCAGATCGGGCGGGGAGAGTTCGACCCGGATCATAACAGGCTCCGGCCGCGATAGCGGTCCAGAACCGCCGCCACCTGGGGCAAGAGGGGGGCGCTGGCATAGCTGACCGAGCCGTCGGGCAGGTTGCGGGCGCTGACCCCCAGGCGGCCTTGACCGGCGGCGGATTCCTGGAAGCGAACCACCACCTGCTCCAGGCAGGCCTGGGCTAGCTCCGCGGGAATATGATCGAAACCAGCCCGATAGGTGATGGCCAGGTTGTGGCGGCCGCGGCTGAAGACGCCCTGGGTGAGTCCCAGAACCCCGGCGGCGGCGTCAAGCACGTAGCCAGTCTGGCCCGGCCCCAAGGCCGGTGGCAGGAGCACGCCCTCCAGGCGGACCTGGTGGATGCCCCGCACTGGGTATTGGGGCAGGAGTTGTTCGGGGTAGCCAGAGCCATCCAGCAGGGCGTTATCCGGGTCATAGGCAGGGTCGGCGGGGTCTGGGGAGTAGTCGCGGGCCGCCAGGTGGCGGCCGGTGTGGGCCATGAACTGGGCGCTGACGGCCTCGATCAGCGATTCCAGTAGGTTGTCGTGGAGGTCATCCGCGAGGCCCAGGTAAGCCTTGACCGCGGTCAAACTGGTTAAAGCATTCGCTGAAAGAGCCATCTTCTCTCTCCTGCCACTGACGTTTGGCCAAGGAGGAATTGAGCCAAGGCTGGGGGAGGAGCGCGGGAGGAGCCTTCGGTTCACCAAGAGGCTCCCCCCGCCGCTCCTTCCCGCCTAGGCCGTGGGCACGCCGCTGAGCTTGGCGAAGCGCTTCTCGTCGGAGAGGGCGAAGCCCAGGCGGGCCTCGGCCAGGAAACAAGTCTGGTTGTAGGAGAAGTAAGGCTCGGCCCAGGGGTTGGTCTTGACCACCAGGCCCTGGCGCAGGCCCACGAAGGCGCTGGTGGCGAAGTCGCCGGCGACGAGCGCGGTTTGATTGCCGCCTGCGCCCAGGTTGGTGGGCAGGTTGGGGTCGCGCACGAAGGGCTCGCCCCAGACCCGGGGTCGGGTGTCGCCCTCGGCCCGGGGCTGGCCGGGCTGGCGGTAGATGTAATCGCCCTGGTCATCCTTGAGTTTCATCAGCAGTTTCTCGGCCTTGGCGTGGCCGACCACCGGGACCTCCTGGGCGTGGGGCGCGTTTTCGTAGACCTTGAAGATGAGGTCGGCCAGGTGGTCGAAACCGAAATCGCCGGTCACGTTCAGGGCGTTGCTGGTGATGCGGGTCAACAGGCCGCTGATGGGATCGGTGGCGCTGCCCGCGCCGGTGAGGCAGGCGCGGTCGAAGGCCGCGGCCAGGGTCTCGGCGAAGATCTGGCCCAGGACCTGGTCCACCTTGGGATCGGAATCGTCCAGGAGCTGGTTGGAGACCACCACCTTGACCGCCAGGACCTGGGCGGTGATGGCCATCTGACCGAAGGTGGCGTCGCCGCGCGGGGTGAAGCCGTCGGCCGGGTCATAATCCGAGCTGCTGGTGTCGCTGGCCTCCGGCACCCAGTAGGCGCTCAGGCCGCCGGCCAGGGTGGGGAAGGTGATCTGATGGGAGCGCATGGGCACCTCGCGGCAGAGAGACTTGATCGCCGAGAAATTGCCCAGGAGGTTCAGGACCTCGCCCGCCGACTCGGCCGGGGCCAGGTAGCCGCCGGCGCTGGCCAGGCCCTCGCGCAGGTCCTTGGCCTGGTGCGGGAGCATTTGCTTGAAGCTGGGCTCCACCCGAACCAGGTCCTCGGCGTGGCGGCCGGGCTGGCCCATGCCCAGACGGCGGACCTCGCCCAGGAAACGGCTGAGGCCCAGGGCCGGTCCCGGGGCCTCGGACCCCAGGACCAGACGGCGGGGAGCCGCGGTCAGCAGCCCGGACAGACGGTCGTCGATCAGCGACTTGACGCTCTCCTCGTTGAGCGCCAGGCCGGTGGTTTTTTCCAACAGGTGGATGAGCTCGTGATCGGTCATGGCGTTAGTCCTTCCTGATAAATAAGTTAGTCGGCCTGGCCCAAATGGTGGCGCAGGCGGGAGGAGATGAGGCCCAGGAGCGCCGCCCGGCCCAGGGCGGACTTGGCCGCGGCCAGCACCGCGGGCGAGGGTTGGGTGGGGCGCGGGGAGTCTCCCGCTGGCGAGGGTGGTTCGAGCATTAGCTCAAGTAGCGAGGGGCTGTCGCCGGCCTTGCGCCCCAGTTGGGCCAGGGCCTGGGGGTTGGCCGGCAGGGTGACGCAGGAAATCTCATAAAGTTCTTGCTTGAGGTAGCGGGTGCCGGTGAGGGCGCGGCCGTTGATCTGGTGGACCACCAACTCGCTCTGGAGCGGAGCGAAACCCACCGAGAAGGCCCGCAGGTAACCGCCGCGGTAGAGCTGGTAGATGGTGTCGGCGAAGGCATACTCCTGGGCGGTGGGGAATTGGGCCTGAAAGAGCAGGCGATCGCCATCCACCCGCAGGGCCAGGGCCTTGGCCACTGGGGGGGCGGCGTAGTCGTGGGCCCAGGGGATGACCGGGTTTTTCAGGAAATTGGCGAAATCCCAACCGGTTGGCTCGATCAGGTCCCCCTGGCGGTCCACCTGGCCGGTGCTGGCCACCGCCCAGAAGGTCCGCGCCGCGTCGTCCACCTGATCGACTTCGAAATCCAGGATCTTGTGCACCAAAGTCATGATCGTCCTCCCT
>JAIUYB010000195.1 GCA_020216625.1 Desulfarculus sp. | reverse complement strand
TGGCCCGACTGAACCAGGAGGGCCGCTCCCGGTTCGAATCCCAACGCCCGGAGCTGATCGGACCCGAGGACTTCGAGCCCTTCACGGTGGACTTGGTTTTGGCCGATGGCCAGGAGATCGACCTGGGCGGTGGAACCATCCTCCAGGTCCTGGCCACCCCCGGCCACACCTGGGACTTCCTCAGCTACTGGCTGCCGGAGCGCGGGGTGCTGGTGGCCTCGGAGGCGGTGGGCTGCACCGACCACACCGGTTACGTGGTCAGCGAGTTCCTGGTGGACTTCGCGGCCTATCTGGCCTCCATGCGCCGCCTGATGGAGCTGCCGATCCAGGTGCTGTGCCAGGGCCACACCGAGGTTTTCACCGGCCCGGAGGTACGGCCGCGCCTGGAGCGGGGCCTGTCCGCCGCCCTGGAGTTCCGGGCCTGGGTGGAGCGCCTGCTGGACGAGGAGCAGGGAGACGAGGAGCGGGTGGCCTTAAGGATCAAGGCCGGGGAGTATGACCGCCGGCCCCAGCCTAAGCAGCCGGAGCCGGCCTACCTGCTCAACCTGCGAGCCCGGGTGGCCCACCTGGCCGGCCTGCGCCGTCAGCGGCTGGCCGAGGCCTAGGGCGGGGGAGGGCGTCACGGTTGCCCCTGGATGGCCCGGCCCACCTTGTCCAGGAGCTTCTGCATGCGGAAGGGCTTCTGGATGAACCCGGCCAGGCCCTTGCCGGAAAACCTGGTGGTGGCGTCCTGCTCGTTGTATCCGCTGGCCAGGACCACCGGCACCCCGGGATCGATGCGCCGCATCTCGCCAAAGGCGTCCTCGCCGTTCAGGTGGGGCATGGTCATGTCCAATAGCACCAGCTTGAGCTCCCGATGGTGCTGGGCGAAGGCGTCCACCCCTTCGCGGCCGTCGGCCGCGGTCAGCACCCGGTAGCCGGCCCGCTCCAGCATCATCTTGGTCACCGAGCGCACCGACTCCTCGTCGTCCACCACCAGGATCAGCCCTCCCTGTCCCAGATCGCCCCCGGGCTGGGCCGGGCGCTCCTCGCCGGCCCCCGCCTGGGTCGCTTTTTGCGAGATGGGCAGCAGCACCTTGAAGGAGCTGCCCCGGCCGGGTTCGGAATAGACCTTGATGGCCCCGCGATGGCCCCGCACGATGCCCAGCACCGCGCTGAGCCCCAGCCCCCGGCCGGTGAACTTGGTGGTGAAGAATGGGTCGAAGATGCGGCTGCGGGTGGCGGCGTCCATGCCCTGGCCGGTGTCGCTGACCTCGAGATAGGCGTAATAGCCCTCGGGCAGATCATCGTCCACGAAGGTGCCGGTGAAATAGTCGCGGTCCACCTCGGTCAACCCGGTGGAGAGGCTCACCACCCCGCTCTTGTCGCCGATGGCCTCTCCGGCGTTGGTGATCAGATTCATCACCACCTGGCGAATCTGGGCCGCGTCGGCCTCCACCAGGGGCAGACCGGGGTGGAAGTTGAACTTGAGCACCACGTTCTTGGCGATGGAGACCCGCAGCAGGTTGGCCATCTCCTCCACCAGGCGGTTGAGGTTCAAGGCCTCGACCATGAAGCGCCCCTTGCCGGAATAGGCCAGCATCTGGTTGCTCAGCTCCGAGGCCCGGATGGCGGTGTCGCGCAGGGCCAGCACCCGGCTGCGGGCCGGGGACTCGGGCGGCAGGTCCATCAGGGCCAAGTCGGCGTTGCCCAGGATGGCCACCAGGAGGTTGTTGAAATCGTGGGCGATGCCCCCGGCCAACACCCCCAGGCTCTCCAGCTTCTGGGCGTGCTGGATCTGGGACTCCAGGCGGCGGCGCTCGGCCTCGGCCTGGACTTGTTCGCTGATATCCTGGACATAGCTGACGAATTGGACCGGGTTGCCCTTTTCGTCGCGCACCAGGGAGTTGCCCACCCGGCACCACACCACGTGACCGTCGCGATGCAGATAGCGCTTCTGGGCCTGGTTGAAGTCCTCTAATCCCTCCGCGATCCTGCGCAGGCGCTCGGGTCCCCCGCCCCGGTCCTCGGGATGGGTGAATTCCTCGAAGGAGCGACCGACCATCTCCTGGGGCTGGTAGCCCACCTGCTGGGCGAAACGGGTGTTGACCTGGATCAGGCGGGTGTCCGGGGTCACAAGGGCCATGCCAATGGGCACCAGGTCGAAGGCGCGGCGGAACTGAAGCTCGCTCTGACGCAGGCGCTCCTGCATTCGCCGGGCCTCGGTGATGTCCTCCCCCGAGCAGAGCGCGCCCAGCAACCCCCCCCGCTCATCCATGAAATAGGCGTTGCGCCAGCTTATCAGGCGCTCCTGGCCGTCGGCGGTGAGCACCGGGTTCTCGTAGTGCTCGACCAGCTCGATCTCGCCGCCCACCAGCCGGTCGAAGACCTGGCGCACCTGGGCCCGGACCGCGGCGGGGACAAAGCCAGCGAACCAGTCCCGGCCCAGGATCTCGCTTTCGGGATAGCCCAGCACCTGGCAGGCCTTGCGGTTGACCATCGTCACCCGTCCCTGGGTGTCCAGGGCCACCATCATCACCCCGGCCACGTCCAGGTAGGTCTGGGCCTGGTCCCGGGCCCGGCGCAGCTCTTGCTGGGTTTGGTGCAGGCTGGTGACGTCCAGGGAGTAGACGTTGACCAGGCCCTCCCCGGGCAGGGGGACCAGGTCGAACAGGTAGTGGGATCCGTCGAGGGCCTGCTCCAGGCGCATCGTCTGGCCGTCAACCAAGGCGCGAGCGGCGGCGGCGGCCACCTCCGGGGGCAGGGTCAGGCCCTCCCCGCCCGGCTTTCCGCCCAGCAGCCTGGTGGCGACCGGGTTGGCGAAGACGCAACGCCCCTGGGCGTCGAAACGCATCACCGGGTTGGGATTCTCCAGGGGGAAGCGGGCCAGCAGGCGCGCCTGGCGTTCAGCCGCCCGGCGGGCAGTGACATCTTCGGCGGTGAAGATGACCCCCTGTTCGGTCCGGCCCGGGACCAAGGGGGCCGAGCGCAGCTTGATGTCCATCACCCGACCGTCCTTGGCCACCCAGCGGGTCTCCACCTCGCCGACTCCATCGCGCGAAAGCTGCTGGTATTTAACCCGCCCCGCCCGTTCAAACTCCTCTTGGTCCGGATAGATCAGCCGGGAGCTCTGACCGATCACCTCCTCGGGCCGGTAGCCGGTCAATCGGCAGAAGTTGTCACTGACCCAGACAAAGACCCGGTCCTTGACCAGGCCCACCCCGATGGGCGCGGCCGCCAGGATGCCGGCCAGGGTCGATTCCCGCTCCGCCAGGGCCTCCTGGGCCAGCATCAGGTCGGTGACGTCGCGGGCCACGGCGTAGACCAGGCCCTCGGCCAGGTCGGAGGCGCTGTTCCAGGCCAGCCAGCGATATTGTCCGTCCTCGGCCCGGTAGCGGTTCAGGAAGCCGGTCACCGTCTCGCCCCGGGCCAGGCTGGCCATGGCGGCGCGGGTGGCCTCGCGATCCTCCGGGTGGACGAAATCCAGGTACGCCCGCTCGCCCAGGGTCTCGGCGTCCAGGCCCAGCATCCGTCCGAAGGCCGGGTTGACCCGTTTGAAGCGCCCCTCGACGTCGGCGATGCACAACAAGTCCTGGCCCAGTTCGAAAAAGGGGAGCAGCTCCTCCAGCTCCCGCGGGCGCTGGTCCATTTCCCGCGCCAAGGCCCGCTCCCGGGCCAGATCGCGCACCACCCACAGGCCGACCTCACCCCCGCCGGGAATGGCCACCACGGTGGCGTCCACCGCCACCTCCAGGCTGGAGCCATCCTTGCGCCGCCAGGTGCAGATCACCCCCTCGGCCCGGCCCTGGCTCCAGAAACGGGCAATATCCTGCTCCAGCGAACGCTTGGCCGTCTCCGGGTCCATCAGGACGGCCAGGGTCTCGCCCAGCACCTCCTCCCGGGAGTAGCCGGTGGCCGCCAGCCAGGCCCGGTTCACGTCCACGAGCCGTCCCTGGCGGTCGAGGCAATGCATCATCACCGGCGCCGCCTCAAAAAGCCCCCCCAGCCAGGAAGCCCCGTTGTCCGCCGCCTCGCTCTCCGTGGCCGGGTTTTGCCTTTCCCGAACCGGAATCCGATCGTCGTCTTGCTGGATGCTGGACATGGATCCCCCGCCTGGCGTTTGGGCATCACCATTCAGGGTAACAAAATCATCGGCGGGAAAAAACCCGGGATTTCCGAGGATGCCGGGCGCTGAAAAGGAGCCGGCCCCGGCGGCGGCGCCTCCGCCGTTCCTTCCTCCCTCCCGGGCCGCGCATGCTCAAGCCGGGTGTGGATTCCAGGCCCAGGGGGCGCTGGGAGGTCGGAACAGCTTGGAAACGCCGCCGGCCGGAGCCGGGAGAAGGCGCCCGCCGGGAACGAGGCCGACAGGGAGGGAGGTCCGCCGAGGACTCTTTGGAGCCGGCGCCGGGGAGGAAGGGCGCCGGCCCGGGTGATGACTCGTTCCCTGGCCCGCAGGCGCTGATTTTTACCCTGGCCGCCGGCTCCCGGGGGGAAGGAGTCCGGCGCGCCGGTCAGTGGTGCCGGTTGGTGATGGCCGACCCGCCGCGAGCGCTGCTGTTGCTCAAGTTGATCGGCGGGTCGGCGGAGTTCATCCGTTTACCACTCGGTCCAGACTGGCCTCGGGCTGGGCGGGGGTCCGCAGCCGGCCTTGCCGCATCATTTCCGCCACCGCCTCCACCACCAAGTCGTCGTCGGCGGTGCAATCCTGCAACACCTTGATGAGGTCCTCCAGGGTGACATCCAGGCTTCCCGGCCTGGGCTGGCGTCGCAGCCGGCTCACTATGGCTATCCGGCTCATGTTGATCCTCCTGGGTGGTGGTTGCGGGGCGGTTTCTGACCCAATACAAAGCAAGCCCTGTGCCAGAGATAGGGCACAGTCTGGGAATATAGCCCTTATCGGCTCATGCCCAATCAGGCCAATGGGTTATGCCGCCGGGCCCCCGCAGCCGGAATTGCTAAACAGGTAAAGCATATCTTGTTAGTCGGCAAAAATCCCGCCGCGCAGGACAAAAAGTGCTGTCTGGCGTGACAAGCGGAGGCGGGGAAAGTCGAGCCGCGGCGCTTAGGGCGCCGAGTCGGGTTTGGAGTCGGGCTGGCGGCGGGGGCGGCCTTCGACCATGAAGACCACCTCCTCGGCGATGTCGGTGGCCCCGTCGCCGATCTTTTCCAGATGGCGGGCGGCCAGGATGCACTCCATGGCCCGGCGCACCACCCGGTTCTCCTCGGTCATCCAGGCCACCATCTCGCGGAAAAGGCGGTGGTTCAGGTCGTCCAGGTCGTCGTCTCTATCGCAAAGCTCATGGCATTTCGCCAGGTTGCCATCGCGGAAGGCCAACATGGCCCCCTCGGTCATCTCCACCGCGATCACCGCCATCTCATCGATGATGAAGGGAGTGGCCATCTGTTCCATATGGGCCAGCACCATGGCCCGCT
>JAIUYB010000194.1 GCA_020216625.1 Desulfarculus sp. | reverse complement strand
GGTGGAATGTTGTTTTGGCACAATAGGTAAACTAAGCACCGTTTGGGAGGGGGCAAGCCTAGGCATGGCCTTCCTCCACTTTTTTTCGCGCCCGCCCCTGGCTGATGGCCGCCGTCAGCTCCATGAAGGAGGCGAAAGGCGGCGCTTGGCGCCGGGGACGGGGTTGCATGGCGATGGCCCCGGTGGGGCAGGCCAGGGCGCAGTGACCGCAGCCCAGGCACAGGCTGGCGTCCACCGCCATGGTCTCGTCCAGCGGCTGCGGCGCGCCCACCTGGCAGACCTCCTGGCACTGGCCGCAGGCCACGCAGTTGTCCGGGTCCACCACCGCCAGCCAGCCGGCCGCGGCGATGGCCCCGGGGCGCTTGAGCTGGGTGACGGTTTTCAGGAACAGGCAACAGCAACCGCAACAGTTGCAGATGAACTTCACATCCTTGGCGGCGTTGGCCGTCACATGCACCAGCCCGGCCTTCTCCGCCCGCTCCATGACGCGCATGGCGGCCTTGAAATCCGCCGCCTGGGCCAGGCCCTTGCCCACCAGGAACTCGGCGAAGGGGCCGAAGGTCAGGCAGACGTCCTTGGGAGCCCCGCAGCCGTGACCGTTGAGCTCGGCCTCCTGGCGGCAGTAGCAGGTGCCCACGCAGATGTAGTCCGCCTGACGGAGCACGGTCTCGGCCTGCTCGAAGGGCAGGATCTCCTGGTCGGCGGCCACCGCCCGGCCCACCGGGATCACCCGGGGCAGGGCCGCGCCGCGTTGGCCGGCGGCCACCAGGGCCGGACCGGGGCCCTTGCCGTAGTAGTCGGCGAACAGCCGGGCCAGGCGGCGCTTCTCGTCGTTGACCACCCCGCCCACGAATTGGGTCTCGGCCAGGCCCGGCACCACCGGCAACAGGCCATAGTAGGCCCCCCGGGGGGTCTGGCGCTCGAAGCACAGGCCTCGGTCGGCCAGGCCGGCCAGAATGGGGCCCACCTCCTCCGCCGGCCGGTCCAGCTCCTGGGCCAACCGCGCCACCCCCACCGGAGCGAAAGGCAGCTCGGCGGCCAGTTCGGCCTCGGCCGGGCTGAACAGGGTCCGCAGAATCGCCATGAGCTCGGGGGCCTGGGGCGCGCCCAGGGGCGCGGCGTCCAGATGGGCCGCTAGCCGCTCATGAGGGTCTGTGGTAAACTCAGGGCTCATCAAGGCTCCGCAACGGACAAAAAATGCCCAACCCCTCCCCCTGGGAGAGGAGGGGCAGAGGCGCTAAACCCCAAGGGTAGGCCAAACGCCCCTGGACCGTCAAGTATTTTTTGACGGCGGGGGATTTTTTATGCCGATTTCCCGCCCCGCCAAGCTAACCCAGCATAACGGTCTGAATTATCTCGCGTTGCCTAAAAAAGGCCCGGGCGGGGTCCGCCGACCCCGCCCGGGTTTTCGGGAACGGGAGCGCTCAGTAATGCCCCAGATAGTAGTAGAGGTACTTGGAGTAGAGGGTGTTGACGCCCTCGCCGCTGGCGGTGCTGTGCATGCCGGTGGTCAGCCCGCCATAGGCCCGGGCGAAGGCGCTGTCGATGTCCAGGCCCCGGGCCAGGTAGCTCACGGTGTCGTGGATGGCCGACCAGCCCCGGCTGGAGTTGGCCAGGAAATAGCCGATGGTCTGCATCTGCACGTAATCAAGATTGCTGGCCTGGCCGGCGATCCAGCCGTTGTAGCGCCCGCCGCTGCTGTACCAATCCGAGCGCTGCTTGCCGTTCTGGCTGTAGTAGTTGAGCAGGGCGGCGTTGTAGGCATAGCCGTTGCGGTCGCCGTAGGGATAGACCGTCTCCTGGGCGTACCAGGCCAGGGCCTCGGTGACCCATGAACTTTCCACGCCAGCGCGGTTGTAAAGGTTGGTCTTGTGGTCCAGAATCAGGTGGGTGGTCTCGTGGGAGGCCACGCTGCCGAAATATGAATAGCTTCCGCTTATCCACAAGTTAAGGGTGATGTCGTTATAGTTGCGGCCCATGTAGTACCAACCGGCGGAGTAGTCCCCGGAGGCGTAGTCCAGCCAGAGGTTGATCTTGCCGTAGCCGTCGTTGCCGGTGCCCAGCACCGCGCTGGCGGTGTCGTAGGCCGAGGGCAGGTAGCCCGACAGACCCAGGGCGAACTGGTAATAGGCGTTGTAGGGCCCCACCGAGGTGCCGGGCATCAGCACCCGGTAGTCCGCCAGGTTGAGGTACCACCAGTAGGTGGTGCTGGCGGCCGCGGCCGCGCTGGAGCCGCCGCTGGCGGACTGATTCGCGCTGGCGACCAGGCCGCCGTCATACAGCGAAAGGCTGTAGGAGGCGGAGCCCGAGCCCTGGTAGGCGGCCCCCAGCTCGTCCAGGGTCGCGCCGGCGCTGAGATCCAGCACCACGGCCCCGTCCAGGTGGTAGTCGGTGACGGTGGAGGCCGCCACCGGACCAGCGAGCCAGGACAGGCAAACCACCAGCAACAGGACCGGCCAAATGGCGGCGCGCTGGACTTGCTTCATGCTTCCACCCGGCATGTCAGCTTCTCCCCAGGCAGGCGCTTGGCTGGTAGAACCTCCCATCACCCCAAAGGAGGCGGAAAGACCACCCCGTCATACTTAGTACCTTTGTATTATCGGATAAAATTCGTCCCAACCCAAGCCTTTTTTCACAACCCCACCGGCCTTGACCCCCGCCGGCCCGAACCGTAAGCTGCAAGACACACCCTCCCCGCCCGCCAGGAGGCCCCATGTCCGACCCGCCGGTCCTATATCTGCTGGACGCCAGCTCCTACATCCACCGCGCCTTCCATGCCGTGAAGGGCCTGACCACCAGCCAAGGCGCGCCCACCGGGGCGGTCTTCGGCTTCGTGCAGATGCTCCTGAAGGTGATGAAGGAAGCCCGGCCGCAATACCTGGCCGTGGTCTACGACGCCAAGGGCCCCACCTTTCGTCATCGCATCTACCCGGCCTACAAGGCCAATCGTCCGCCCCTGGACCCGGCTTTGAAAACCCAGCTCCCCTTGGTGCGCCAGTTGGTCACCGCCCTGGGCCTGCCGGCGGCGGAGGTGGAGGGCTTCGAGGCCGACGACCTGATGGCCAGCCTGGCCCGCCAGGCCCGGGAGCTGGGCTTTCAGGTGGTTCTGGTCAGCGGCGACAAGGACCTGATGCAGTTGGTGGGCCCGGGCGTCACCCAGTGGGACACCATGAAGGACCTGCGCCTGGGGCCGGCGGAGGTGGCGGCCAAGCTGGGGGTGGGACCGGAGCGGGCGGTGGACTTCCAGGCCCTGGTGGGCGACCCCAGCGACAACGTGCCCGGGGTGGCCGGGGTGGGGCCCAAGACCGCCGCCAACCTGTTGCGCGAGCACGGCGACCTGGAGGGGGTGCTGGCCGCCGCGCCGGGCATGAAAAAGGGCAAACTGCGCGACAACCTGATCGCCCTGGCCGACCAGGCCCGGCTCTCCCGGGAGCTGGTGCGCCTGCGCGACGATGCCCCGGTGACCTTCGCGCCCGAGGCCTTCACCGTGGAGCCCCCCGACCCGGCGGTGCTGACCCCGGTGCTGGCCCAACTGGAATTCACCAAGCTCCTGAAGGAGTTCGCCGCGCCCTCCCCCGCTCCCCAGGCCGACTACCACCTGGTGACCGACGCCGCCGGGCTGACGCCCTGGCTCCAGGCGGCCCGGGAGGCGGGCCGGCTGTCCATCGACACCGAGACCACCTCCACCGACCCCATGCGGGCCGAGTTGGTGGGGATCAGCCTGGCGGTGGAGCCGGGCCGGGCCTGCTACGTCCCCCTGGGCCACCACCTGCCCCCCGGCCAAGTCCAGGCCGACCGGACCCAGGTCCTGGCGCTCCTGGCCCCGCTCCTCGCGGACCCCAACATCGCGAAAATCGGCCAGAATATCAAATACGACCTGACGGTGCTGGCCCGGGCCGGGGTCGCCATGGCCGGGGTGCGGTTCGACACCATGGTGGCCAGCTACCTGCTCAACCCCGGCAAAACCTCCCACGGCCTGGCCGCCATCGCCGCCGAATACCTGGGCCGCTCGGTCATCTCCTACGAACAGGCCACCGGCGGCAAGGACAAGCTCTTCGCCGACACCCCCCTTCACACCGCGACCACCTACGCCGCCGAGGACGCCGACGTGGCCCTCCAGGCCGCCCTGAAGCTGGGGCCGCTGCTCAAGAACGCCAAGCTGGACAAGCTCTTCCGAGAGCTGGAAATGCCCCTGGTGCCGCTTTTGTCCCGCCTGGAGATGAACGGCGTGGGCCTGGACGTGGACGGGCTCCAGGAGTTGTCCAAGGAGATGGAGGGGCAGCTTCAGCGCAGCGAGGCCCTCTGCCACCAATTGGCCGGGCATGAGTTCAACATCAACTCGCCCCAACAACTGGCCCAGGTCTTGTTCGAGGAGCTGAACCTGGACACGGTCAAAAAGACCAAAAAGCGCACCGCCTACTCCACCGACATGAGCGTGCTCACCCAACTGGCCGAGGTCCACCCCCTGCCGGCCGAGGTGCTCAACTACCGCACCCTCAGCAAAATCAAGGGCACCTACGTGGATGTGCTGCCCGGCCTGGTCAACCCCCACACCGGCCGGGTCCACACCAGCTTCAACCAGACCGTCACCGCCACCGGCCGGCTCAGCAGCTCCGACCCCAACCTCCAGAACATCCCCGTGCGCAGCGAGCTAGGCGCGCGCATCCGGGCCTGCTTCGTGCCCCGACCGGGCTTTCTCATGCTCAGCGCCGACTACAGCCAGATCGAACTCCGGGTGCTGGCCCACTTGAGCGGCGATCCCCTCCTGGTCCAGGATATGTCCGGCGGCCTGGACGTGCACACCCAGACCGCCAGCCGCCTGTTCGACCTGCCACCCGGCCTGGTCACCCCGGACATGCGCCGCCGGGCCAAGACCGTCAACTTCGGCGTGCTCTATGGCATGAGCGCCTTCCGCCTGGCCCGCGAGCAGAAGATCAGCCGGGCCGAGGCCCAGGACATCATCGAAAAATACCTGGGCCGCTACCGGGGCATCGCCGAATTCCAGCAGGCCAACCTGGCCCAGGCCCGCGAGAACGGCTACGTAACCACCCTCCTGGGCCGGCGGCGCTTCCTGCCCGGCATCAACGCCAGCGACCGCATCGCCCGCGAGGCGGCCGAGCGCATGGCCTTGAACACCCCCATCCAGGGCACCGCGGCCGACATCATCAAGCTGGCCATGCTCCGGGTGGATGAGATGCTGGCCGCCGAGTTCCCCCAGGCCCTGATGATCCTCCAGGTGCACGACGAGCTGGTCTTCGAGTGCCCCGAGGCCCAGATCAAGGCCTTCGCCAAACGGGTCAAGCAGGTGATGGAAGGAGTGGTCAAGCTCAAGGTGGGCCTGGTGGTGGACCTGGGCTGGGGCCGGAACTGGGCCCAGGCCCACTAGCCGGGTCGCGTGCCGCGACGGCCGCATACGGGTCGGGGCCGGGTGCCCCCGGCGGGGCAGATACGGGTCGGG
>JAIUYB010000193.1 GCA_020216625.1 Desulfarculus sp. | reverse complement strand
GCTGCTCTTGCCGGTGTTCTGGCTAAACCACCAAGCTGGGGCCGGCTGGACGCTCTCGGTCAACAACGAGCGCAATTTCTTTTTGGGCAACAACCCCCACACCCCGCTCTACAAGACCAGCCACCTGGCCAGCCAAAAGCTGGAATCCTTGCCCCCGGACACGGCCGCCTACCTGCGCCAAGTCTATGGCCAGCGGCCCCACGCGCCCGAGACCCGGGAGGCCATGCGGCGCGAGGCCCTGAACTACATCGCCCAAAACCCCGGAACCACCCTGCTGCGCACCCTGAACCGCCTGCGTTCCTTCTGGGGCTTCGACTACCAGCTCTCGGCCGAGACCGCCAAACTGCGCTCCTGGCCGGCGTGGAAGGCCGGGTTGATGCTGGCTGGCGAGGCCGGGGGATACGTCCTGGTGATGCTCCTGACCCTGCTGGGCCTGGGCCTGGCCGGTCGGGGCTGGCGGGACTTTGCGCTGCCCCTGCTGCTGGCCCTGGGCTATCAGGCCCCCTACCTGCTGGCCTTCGCCGCCCCCACCTACCACTTCCCGGTGGTCCCGCTGCTCTTTCCCCTGGCCGGCCTGGCCCTGGCCCGCCTGCTGGCCTCCCCGGCCGGAGTCTGGCGGGAGCTGCGCGGGCGCTGGGCCCCGGTCCTGACCATCCTGGCCTTCCTCTACATTCAGGCCGAGTTCGCCTTCTTCCTCTGGTTGCACCGGGCCTGAGTCCGGCAAGGGCCGATTCATCACACCTATCAGCCCACTGCCTTCACGTGGGCCTCTTTCCGTGGTGCGGAACATTTTTTCGTTTGACAGCACGGCTAGGGGTTAGCTACATTGGTACTACCATCCTACGACAGGACGAAAAGCCACCGGCCCCGCGCCGGGTAGGAGTCCCTATGTTCAAGACCGTCAAGCCCCGCCGGGTCACCGAGGAGATCATGCGCCAGCTCACCGAGCTGATCGGCCAGGGCAGCTTGCAACCCGGCGACCGCCTGCCGCCGGAGCGCGAGATGGCCACCTCCCTGGGCGTGAGCCGTAACGCCCTGCGCGAGGCCCTGAAGCGCCTGGAAAGCGACGGCTGGGTCACCAGCCAGCAGGGCTCGGGCACCTACGTCCAGGACATCGCCGCCCAGTCCTTACGCGATCCGCTGTGCACCTTGCTGCGCCAGTCGCGCACCTCCCTGGACGAGCTGGCCGAGTTCCGCACCGTGATCGAATCCTGGGCCGCGGCCCGGGCCGCCCAACAGATCGGCCCCGAGGACCTGGCCAAGCTTCAGGACGTGGTGGCCCGCATGGGGGCCAAGGTGGCGGCCGGCGAACCGGTCCACCTGGAGGACGCCGAGTTCCACCTGATCCTTTCCCGCGCGGCCAAGAACCGGGTCTATCACCACGTGGCCAAGACCATCTTCTATCTCTTCGCCCAGATCACCCGGGTCAGCCACCAGCGCATCTACACCCGGCGGGTGGACCAGGAAAGCCTGTTGGCCGAGCACCAGGCCATCCTGGCAGCCATCGCCCAGGGCGACGCCGGGCAGGCCCAACGCCTGATGCACCAACACCTGTCCCACACCGAACAGTGGTTCAAGCGCCACCGCCTCACCGTCGAGGGAGAGTTATTCGATGGCCTCAACTAAGCCCACCACCAAGGAGATCCTGGCCCGCGCCGCCGGAGGGTCCGAAACGCCGCTCTACAACCCCCAGGCCCTGGCCCAGATCAAGGCTGGCTTCGACGCCTGGCGCGAGGCCAGCGTGCGCCCGGCCGACCGCGAAAATTGGGCCCAGGCTCCAGCCACGGTCCTGGGCTCGGAGATCCCGCGCAACATGCTCTACACGCCGCTGGACGTGGCCGACCTGGACTACGCCCGGCACCTGGGCAACTCCGGTCAGGCCCCTTTCACCCGGGGGGTGCACGCCAACATGTATCGCGGCCGGCGCTTCACCCGCCGCCAGCTGGCCGGTTACGGCGGGCCGGAGGACACCAACCAGCGCATCAAGTTCCTTCTGGACCACGGGGCCACCGGCATCAGCATCATCTTCGACCTGCCCACCATCCAGATGTACGACTCCGACGACGCCATCGCCGCCGGTCAGGTGGGCATGAGCGGAGTGGCCATCGACAGCGTCGAGGACATGGACCGCCTGTTCGCCGACATCGCCCTGGACCAGGTGACGGTCAGCCTGGTCACCCACTATCCCTCCAACTCGGCCCTGCTTTTTCCCATGTATCTGGCCCTGGCCGAAAAACGCGGCATCCCCTGGGAGGCCCTGAAGGGCAGCATCCAGAACGACGTGACCCTGGAGGAGGTGGTCCGCTCCGGCCCGGAGTACATCCCACCCCGGGATTGCTTCCGGATCCAGTGCGACAACATGGAGTTCATCCGCCGCAACGTGCCGCAGTGGAACTTCCAGACCTTGAACGGCTACAACCTGCGCGAGTTCGGCACCAGCGCGGTGACCGAGATGGCGGTGGCTCTGGCCAACCTGGTGGAGTCCATGGAGGAGCTGATCGGCCGGGGGCTGACCGCCGACGACCTGGGTCAGCGGGCGGCCTTCTTCTGGTCCATCGGCAACGACTTTTTCGAGGAGGTGGCCCGCATCCGGGCGGTGCGCCGGCTCTATGGACGGATCATGACCCAACGCTTCGGGGTAACCAACCCCCGGGCGGCCTGGATGCGCTGCCACGTACAGACCTCCGGCGTCTCCCTGACCCGCTCCGAGCCCCTGAACAACGTGGTGCGGGCGGGCTTCCACGCCCTGGCCGCGGTGCTGGGCGGGGCGCAATCGCTGCACGTGGACTCCTACGACGAGGCCTATTCGGTGCCCACCGAGGAGGCGGCGCTGTTGTCCCTGCGCACCCAGCAGATCATCGAGACCGAGACCGGGGTCTGCGAGGTGGTGGACCCCCTGGGCGGCTCGTTCTACCTGGAGGCCCTGACCAACGAGCTGGAAAGCCGCATCCTGGACGAGCTGGCCGAGATCGAGGGCAAGGGCGGCTACGTGGCGGCGGTGGAGAGCGGCTGGTTGCAGGCCCGCATCCGCGACTACTTCCACCGCGAGCGCGAGCGCATGGAGCGTGGCGAGATCCGGGTGGTGGGCGAGAACGCCTACCAGGGCGAGACCAAGCTCCCGGAGATCAGCGTCTTCGAATACCCCGAGGGGGTGGAGGAGCGCATGAAGGCCCGCCTGGGCGAACTCCGGCTGCGGCGGGACAACGCGGCGGTGGAGGCGGCCCTGAAGGGCCTGGAGGACGCCTGCCGCGGCGGGGGCAACCTGTTGCCGGCCTCGGTGCAATGCGCCCGGGTGCTGTGCAGCGAGGGCGAGATGTTCAAGGTGTTCAAGCGGGCTTTTGGCCTGTGGCGGCCGCCGGCCCTGTGGTAGGGCGGGCCAGGGAGCGATAACGGCATGGAACGCAAGATCAAGGTCCTGTTGGCCAAGCTCGGCCTGGACGTGCACAACCGGGGCGTCATCACCGTGGCCAAGGAGCTGCGCGACGCCGGCATGGAGGTGGTCTACATCGGCAACGCCCTGCCGGAGCAGATCGTGGCCGCGGCCAGCCAGGAGGACCCGGACCTGGTGGGGGTCAGTTCCCTGGGCGGGGCGCATCTGTCCCTGGGCCGGATGCTGATCGACCAGGCCCAGGCGGCCGGCCTCTATCCGGAGACGGTCTTCATGATCGGCGGGGTGTTCAGCCCGGCCGACGCCCAGAAGCTCAAGGCCCTGGGTTTCGCTGGGGTCTTCCCGCCCGGATCCGGGCGCGAGGAGATCGTGGGTTTCGTGCGCCAGGCGGTGGCCGCTTGACCACGGATGCGAGTAACAGCAAGGCGATTGGTTGATGCCGAACCACCGTGAAGTTTTTTGGGAAAGGGGGTCCGGGGGAAGGCTCTTTGGTCCCCAAAAGGGTTTTCCCCCGGCCTTGCTCCCCCTCTCCCTCCCTTTCCCCAACCAAGGAGCAGGCGAAGCATGAGCGCGTGGCCTCCGGTTTATGATCCCGACTATTATCCGGCCCAGGATGAGCCATATTGGAACCGGGCGGTGGAGACCATGGATCCCCAGGAGCGGGAGGAGAAGGTCATCCTGCCCAAGCTGCGGGCCCAGTTGGAGTATTGCTACGCGCATTCGCCCTTCTACCAGCGCAAGTGGGACGCGGCCGGGGTGCATCCGGGCGACGTGAAAAGCCTGGCCGATTTCGAGGGCTTCCCCCTGGTGACCAAGGACGAGATCCGGGCCGACCAGGCCGCGCACCCGCCCTTTGGCAGCAACGTCTGCGTGGACCCCATCCGCCTGGGCCGGGTGCTGGGCACCAGCGGCACCACCGGCCGCCCCACCGCCTTCGGCGTCAGCCGCGACGACATGACCCGCATCGCCAACGCTCACGCCCGCGTCATGTGGGGCATGGGCATCCGGCGCGAGGACATCGTTTTCATCGGCAGCTTCTTCAGCCTCTACTGGGGCTCCTGGGGCGCCCTGGTGGGGACCGAGCGCCTGGGAGCCACCGCCTTCCCCTTCGGGGCCGGGGTGCCGGGCCAGACCGAGCGGGCCATCGAGTGGATGCAGATGGTGAAGCCCACCGTCTTCTATGGCACGCCATCCTACAGCCTCTACCTGGCCGAGCGGGCGCGGGAGCTGGGGGTCGATCCCTTGAGGGACTTCAACTTCCGCATCATGTTCTTCTCCGGCGAGCCCGGGGCGGGGGTGCCCTCCACCAAGCGGCGCATCGAACAGACCTTCGGGGCCATCTGCCTGGACAGCGGCTCCACCGGCGAGATGAGCCCCTGGATGAGCAACGGCGAGTGCGCCGAGCGCCGGGGCATGCACTTCTGGCAGGACCTGGTCTATTCGGAGCTGGTGGATCTGAAGACCAACCGGCGCGTGCCCTACGGCGGCGAGGGAGTGACGGTCTACACCCACCTGGAGCGCGACAGCCAGCCCATGATCCGCTTCCTGGCCGGTGACATCAGCCGCTGGGAGATCGGAACCTGCGCCTGCGGCCGCACCTATCCCACCCTGCCCCGGGGCATCTATGGCCGGGCCGACGATATGTTCGTGGTGCGCGGCGAGAACGTCTATCCCAGCGCCATCGAGGACGAGCTGCGGGCCATCCCCGGCTTCGGCGACGAGTATCGCATCGTCATCACCCGCGAGCGCACCATGGATGAGCTGATCGTGCAGGCCGAGCCCCTGCCCGGCCTGGAGGCGGGCGAGGCGGCGCGCATCCAGAAAACCTTGGCCGACAAGCTCAAGGCCAAGGGCCTGCGCACGGTGGTGCAGATGCTGGCCCCCGGCAGCCTGGCCCGCACCGAGTTCAAGGCCAAGCGCATCGTGGACCAGCGCGACCTCTACGACGAGCTGGCCCAGGGATGAGCCGCGCCGGGACCCACCTGGAGCGCATCGCCGGGCTGCGCGCGGCCCTGGCCGGGGCGGGGATGGACATCGCCTTGTTGTGGCAGTCACGCGACCTGCTCTATTACACC
>JAIUYB010000192.1 GCA_020216625.1 Desulfarculus sp. | reverse complement strand
CCCATTTCCAACCCACTGCATTGCCTGATGAAAGCGGATAGCTCCCCTGACCAGGGCTCGACCTGATCCAGACCCAGGGACCAAGCGCCCTGGGCGGCGTCGACCAACCAGCCGCCCAGGCAGGGGAGGGTGGCCAGAGGGCCGGGCCAGCCCGCCGATCCCGGTGGGGCGTCCAGGGTCAGCAGCAGGACGCGGGGGTGGGCGGATGTCCGCACCATGGGCCTTTCCTCCCGGGTGGATGCTGGACCATGGTAACATAGCAACCCAATGGCGGACAGCGCTTCGGTTGACAGCCAGGGGCGGGCATGTAATCTTAGCCCGTCCCGATCGCGCCCCGCGCCGCCGCCCGCCGCCCCACCGGGCGCGCCCAATCCACCCTAGATCGAGCATGTCCGTGGAAAACGCCCAGGCCCCCCAACCCACCTCCTGGCGAGAAAAGCTGGCGGTGTTGGGCCTGATGGCGGGCCTGGCCACCCTGATGACCTGGCCCCTGGCCCAGGCTCCGTCCACGGCCATCAACGACTTTGGCGATCCCCTGCTCAACGCCTGGATCCTGTGGTGGGTGGTCAAGGCGATCTTCACCCCCGGCCTGGCCCTGTTCGACGCGCCCATCTTCCACCCCGCGCCCCTGACCCTGGCCTATTCCGAGCACATCCTGGTCAGCAGCCTGACCGCCGCGCCCCTGCTCTGGCTGGGGGCCGACGCCATCCTGGCCAGCAACTTCGTATTCTGGCTGTCTTTTGTCCTGGCCGGCTTCGGGGCCTACCTCCTGGGCTGGGAGCTTACCCAGAGCCGGGGCGCGGCCCTGATCTGCGCCCTGGCCTTCGCCTTCGCGCCCTACCGCTTCGGGCATCTGGGGCATTTGCAGATGCAGACCGCCCACTTCATGCCCTTGGTGTTGCTATACCTGCACCGCTGGGCCCGCAGCGCCAGGTGGGGCCACGCCCTGCTCTTTGGCCTGTTCTGGCTGTTGCAGGTGCTCTCCTGCGGTTATTACGCCCTGTTCATCTCTCTGGCGGTGGGCCTGTTCCTGCTCTATTACGGCTTGGCCGGGCGTTGGTGGGGCCAGGCGCTGCGTTGGAAGCAGTTGGCGGTGGTGGCCCTGGGGCTGGCTCTGGCGGTGGGTCCGCTGTTTCTGCCCTATGCCAAGGTCAAGAAGGAGATGGGCTTCGTGCGCAGCCAGGCCATGGCCGCGGGCTTCGCCGCCACGCCAGAGCACTACCTGGCCGCGCCGCCAGCCAACCTGCTCTACGGCCAGGGCAGCGCCAAGTTCCGGGCGGCCGAGGGCGAGCTGTTCCTGGGTCTGGCGCTGAGCGGCCTGGTGCTGATCGGTCTGGCCCGGCCCCGGGGGGAAAAGCCTCCCCGGCCGGCGGGCGGCTCCTGGCCGGCGGTGATGCTGGGGGTCGCGGCCCTGTGCGCGGCCATGAGCGGCCTGGTACTTCTTAACGCTTGGTTGGCCCGGGCCCTGGGCGGCGGGTTGGGCGACATCCGCGGCTCGACCCTTTGGTTGCTGGGGTCCTTGCTGGCCCTGGCCGTCTGGCGGGTGTTGTCCTTGGGCGGTCTCCGGGCCGCCTGGGTGGCCGGACCCCGGCTCTGGCTGGGCCTGCGTCCGGCCGGGGGCGGGCCGGCCTGGGCCTACCTCGACCGCGCCCATGTCTTCTATCTGCTGCTGGCGCTGGTGGCATTCTGGGCCTCCCTGGGGCCGCGCTACGGGCTCTACGCCGTGCTCTACCACTTGGTGCCCGGCTTCGACGCCTTAAGGGTGCCGGCCCGGCTGGCGGTGGTGGTGACCTTGGCCTGGGCGGTGCTGGCCGGCTATGGCTGGCGGCGGCTGGAGGCCCTCTGGCCCGGACGCCGGGACCTGCGCCGGGGGCTGCTGGTGGTGGCCAGCGGCTTGATTCTGCTGGAGTCCTGCTCGGTTCCCATCCCTTGGCTGCACGTCTACGACTTCACGCCGGAGGTCTACCAGTGGCTGGCGAAAGAGCCCCGGGGCCAGGTGGTCTTCGAGCTTCCCAGCAAGGGCCACATGGGCGACCTGGCTCGCGACGCCCGCTACCTGTATTGGTCCACCAAGCACGGCCAGACCCTGGTCAACGGCTATTCTGGCTATTTCCCGCCCGATTACGAGGCCCTGACCGCCAAGGCCCTGCGCCTG
The DNA here is from genome assembly GCA_020216625.1 of Desulfarculus sp. GTDB lineage: Bacteria > Desulfobacterota > Desulfarculia > Desulfarculales > Desulfarculaceae > JACRDC01. Next base: position 3,312 of record JAIUYB010000192.1, on the reverse strand, counting down.
CCCGAGGTGGGCGAGCTGCTGGCCGACCTGCGCCAGCGAGGAACCGACTACCTGGTCCTGCACCTGAAGGAATACCCCCGGGCCCAGCGCGAGGGCATTCTCAACGGCCTGCGGGCCAATCCCGAGCTGAAGGAGGTCTTCACCTCCGAGTGGGACTACGCCTTTCGGATCCTGCCCAAGTCCTGAAAAAACAACCGGCTGCGGTAAAACCCCTTTTCCTGGCGGCCGGGGGCTGATATACCTTTGCCGCAAACCGGACCAACGAATTAGTTCCCAGGCAGCCCGAGGGAGAGCCATGGAGACCAAGCGCGCACTGATCACCGGAGTCACCGGTCAGGACGGGGCCTACCTGGCCCGCTTCCTGCTGGACAAAGGCTACGAGGTCTACGGCACCTTCCGCCGTCTCTCCACCCCCAACCTCTGGCGCCTCCAGGCCCTGAATATTTTCGAGCGGATCAAGCTGATCCCCATGGAGCTGATCGACAGCGCCTCCATCACCGGGGCTTTGATGATCAGCCGGCCGCACGAGGTCTACAACCTGGCCGCCCAGAGCTTCGTGGGAGCCAGTTTCGAGCAACCGGTGGGCACCGGCGAGGTCACCGGCCTGGCGGTCACCCGCCTGCTGGAGTGCATCCGCCACGCCGACCCGGGCATTCGCTTCTATCAGGCCAGCACCAGCGAGCTGTTCGGATCCAACCCCACCGCGCCCCAGAACGAGGACACCCCTTTCATGCCGGCCTCGCCCTATGCCGCGGCCAAGCTCTACGGCTATTGGGTCACCCGCACCTACCGCGAGGCTTATAACCTTTTTTGCACCAACGGCATCCTGTTCAACCACGAATCGCCCCTGCGCGGCCTGGAGTTCGTCACCCGCAAGATCAGCAACGCCCTGGCCAAGGTCAAGCTGGGCCTGGAGCAGAAGGTGGTCCTGGGCAATCTGGAGGCCAGCCGCGACTGGGGCTTCGCCGGGGACTACGTGGAGTCCATGTGGCTGATGCTCCAGCAGGACGGACCTGGCGACTACGTGATCAGCACCGGCGAGACCCACACCGTGCGCGAGTATTTCGAAGAGGCCTGCGCCGCCGCCGAGCTGGACCCCTCCGGCATCCTGGACGTGGATCCCAAGTTCATGCGCCCCCTGGACGTGGATCTGCTGCTGGGCGACAGCGCCAGGGCCCGCCAGAAGCTGGGCTGGGCCCCCCGGGTTGGCTTCAAGGAGCTGGTGCGGATGATGGTCCAGGCCGACATCCAGCGCTGGAAACGCTGGCAGAAGGGCGAGCAGTTCCCCTGGGATGCCTTCAACTATCCCTCGGAGATGAACATCATCACCCGGGCCATGCCGGTTTGAGCGGGGGAGGCGAGATGCTGCTAACCATCGTGATGCCGGTGTACAACGAGGAAGCCACCCTGGAGGAGATCGTCCGCCGGGTGCAGGCGGTGGACCTGGGCCAGATGGAGCGGGAGTTGGTCATGGTCGACGATTGCTCGCGCGACCAGAGCCCCCGGATCCTGGCCAGCCTGGAGGGCCAGACCAGCCCCAACCCGGCGGCCAAGCCCTTCGACCGCCCGATCCGGGTGGCCCGCCACCTGGTGAACCAGGGCAAGGGCGCGGCCCTGCGCACCGGCTTCGCCCAGGCCCAGGGCGACCTGATCCTGATTCAGGACGCGGACCTGGAATACGACCCCGAAGACTACCCCAAACTGCTCAAGCCGGTGCTCACGGGCAAGGCCCAGGTGGTCTATGGCAGCCGCTTCACCGGCGAGCGCCGCAACATGTTCTTTCACCACTGGATCGGCAACAAGTTCCTGACCCTTCTGACCAACGTCCTGTACAACACCACGCTTTCGGACATGGAGACCTGCTACAAGCTCTTCACCCGCCAGGCCCTGGCCGGGGTGGTGATCAAGAGCGACCGCTTCAATTTCGAGCCCGAGATCACGGCCAAAATCCTGAAGAAGGGCATCCGCATCTACGAGGTGCCCATCAGTTACACCGGCCGCGAGTTCGAGGAGGGCAAGAAAATCACCTGGCGGGACGGCTTCGCGGCCATGTGGGCCCTGGTCAAGTTCCGCTTCAGCGACTAGCCGCCCGCCATGTGGAAGCACTATCTCATCGGCCTTTTGATCTCGGTGGCCGCTGGCTGGCTGTTTTTGCGGGCGGTGGATTTCTCCCAGATGGGCCAGGCCCTGGCCAGCATGCATCTGGCCTGGCTGATCCCCTGCGCCGCCTTCTACGTCGTCTCCTATGGCTTCCGGGCGCAGCGCTGGCACTACCTGATGCGTCCGGTGGCCAGGGTGCCTTTTCGTCCGCTCTTCTCGGCGCTGATGATCGGCTTTTTGGGCAACAACCTGCTGCCGGCCCATCTGGGCGAGCTGGTGCGGGCCTATGTCTTGGGCCGCGACCAGGGGGTCAGCAAGTCGGCGGTCTTCGCCACCGTGGTCCTGGAGCGGGTCTATGACGGCCTGACCGTGCTCTTTCTGCTGATGATCGTGCTGTTGTTCATGAAGTTGCCCGAACAGGGAGCGGCCGGCAGCCATATCACCGCCCAGGGCCTGCGCACCGCCGGTTGGGCCGGCCTGGCCCTTTTCGCCGGGCTGATGCTGGCCCTGCAACTGCTGCGCTGGCAGCGACAGCGGGCCCTGGCGGTCTGCCGTTTTTGCCTGAAACCGCTGCCCGAGCGCCTGACCGGCAAGATCCTGGAGATGGTGGCGGCCTTTGCCGACGGTCTGGCCCTGTCCCAGGCCCGGGACCTGGTGGGCATCATCATCCACTCGCTCTTGGTGTGGGTCTTCCTGGGCCTCTACGCCTGGAGCCTGATGCCGGCCTTTGGCCTGAGCCTGGGCCCCCTGGCCGGCATCCTGATGGAGGTGGTGGTGGCCCTGGCCCTATTGATCCCCTCCGCGCCAGCTTTTTTGGGCACCTTCCATCTGGCCGCCGCCTTCACCCTGGGCTACATGGGGGCCGACGCCGGGGTGGCCGGCTCCTACGCCATGGTGCTGTGGCTGGTGCACTTCGTCTGCACCACCCTGATCGGGGCCTGGTGCCTGTGGCGGGAGGGCCTGGGCTGGGGGGCCTTGCGCGGTGGCGATCTGCCCGACCGGGCCTAGGCCCAGGCCGGGTCCGGCTGCTCCAGCACCGCGAAGACCTCCACCGGCTCCCGACGGCCCTTGACCGCCTGGGGCGGAACGCCCTGGATGGCCAGGGGCAGGCTCAAGGCGCGGCGGGTGGCCTCGGTGATCAGAAAGTCGGTGCCAAGCTCCTTGTTCAGCCCTTCCACCCGCGAGGCCAGATTCACGGTGTCGCCCACCACC
>JAIUYB010000191.1 GCA_020216625.1 Desulfarculus sp. | reverse complement strand
CCATCGGCGGCAAGACGGCGGTGAACCTGCCGGCGGGCAAGAATCTGGTGGGCACCTTCGCCCCGCCGATTTGCGTGATCCTGGACCAGCGCGCCCTGGGCAGCCTGCCCCGGGCCCAGATCGCCGAGGGCCTGGCCGAGGCCTACAAGACCGGCCTGGTGGCCGATCCCGAGCTGGCCGGCCTGACTCACGATCAGCTGCCGGCCATGCTGGGCGGCGACCTGCCGCTGCTGGCCCAAGCCGCCTGGCGCTCGGCCCGGGCCAAGGCCGAAGTGGTGGGCGAGGATTTTCGCGAACAAGGCCGGCGGCGCATCCTTAACCTGGGCCACACCTACGGCCACGCCCTGGAGACCCACAACCGCTACCGGGTCAGCCACGGCCAGGCGGTGGCGGCCGGGATGATGGTGGCCGCCCGCGTCTCCGAAGCCCGGGGCCTGATCCCGGCCGAGTTGGCCGAGGACATCCGCGCCACCTGCGCCGGGCTCATCCGCCAGAAGCTGGCCTGGCCCGAGGCGGCCACGGCCTGGGAGCTGATGCAAAACGACAAGAAGAACGCCGGCGGCCGGGTGGTCTTCGTGCTCCTGGCTGGCGTGGGCCAACCCCTGGTGGTGGACGACCTGACCCAGGCTGAACTGAAGGCCGCGCTGAAAAATATCAACCCGCCCTTTTAGGAGGGGGTGCGGGGGAGCCCTTTGGGGGCCCCAAAAGGATTCCCCCGCGAAAACTCTTATGAGCAGCAGCTTCGGCAGATATTTGCGGGCCACCACCTTTGGCGAGAGCCACGGGGTGGCGGTGGGCGTGGTGGTGGAGGGGGTGCCGGCGGGCCTGCGCCTGGAGGCGGCGGCGATCCAGGCCGACCTGGACCGGCGGCGGCCGGGGCAGGGTCCGTTCAGCAGCCCACGCCAGGAGCCGGACGCGGTGCAGATCCTCTCCGGGGTGGCCGGGGGGCGCACCCTGGGCTCGCCCATCGCCCTGATGGTGCATAACCGCGACGCCCGCTCCGGTGACTACACCAACTTGGCCGAGGTCTTCCGGCCCGGGCACGCGGACTATGGCTATTACCAGAAATACGGCCTGCCGCCCCAGCCCGGCGGGGGGCGCTCCTCCGGGCGGGAGACCCTGGCCCGGGTGGCGGCCGGGGCGGTCTGCCGGGCGCTTTTGGCCCGGGTGGGGGTGGCGGTGACGGCCTACACGGTGCAGGTGGGGCCGGCCCGGGCGGCCAGGGTGGACCCGGAGTTCGCCCGGAACGATCCCCTGCGCTGCGCCGATCCGGCGGCGGCTTCGGCCATGGCCCAGGCGGTGCAGGCGGCCATGGCCGAGGGCGACAGCCTGGGCGGGGTGGTGGAGGTGGTCGCCTCCGGGGTTCCGGCCGGTCTGGGCGACCCGGTCTTCGCCAAGCTGGACGCCGCCCTGGCCGGGGCCTTGATGTCCATCGGTGGGGTCAAGGGGGTGGAGATCGGGGCCGGCTTCGCGGTGGCCGACCGCCGGGGCAGCCAGAACAACGACCAGATGGACGGCGAGGGCTTTGTCAGCAACCACGCCGGCGGCGTCCTGGGCGGCATCAGCACCGGCCAGGAGATCGTGGCCCGCCTGGCGGTGAAGCCCACCCCCAGCATTTCCCGGACGCAACAAAGCCAGGACCTCTGGGGCCGTCCGCGCGAGATCACGGTCAAGGGCCGGCACGACCCCTGCCTCTGCCCCCGGGTGGCCCCGGTGGCCGAGGCCATGACGCTTCTGGTGCTGGCCGACGCCTGGCTGGCCCAGCGGGCCTTGGTCGGGGGCGAGCCCCTGAACCTGGACTAGGCGGACCAGGCGCCGAGTTCGACAGCCAGCGCTCCAATCATGAAGGCGGGGAATAGCCATGCGGATCATGGTCATCAACGGGCCCAATCTGAACCTTTTGGGCCAGCGCGAACCGGGGGTCTACGGCCACCAGACCCTGGCCTGGATCGAGGACCATCTGCGCGGACTGGGCGCGGGGCTGGGCCTGGAGGTGGAGTGCCGGCAATCCAACCACGAGGGCGAGCTGGTGGACCTGGTGCAGCGGGCCGGGCGCGAGTGCCAGGGCGTGGTGCTCAACGCCGGGGCCTACACCCACACCAGCATCGCCCTGCGCGACGCGGTGGCGGGCATCGCGACCCCGGTGGTGGAGGTCCATCTGAGCAATCCGGCCGCGCGCGAGCCTTTTCGCCATGTGTCGTATTTGTCCGGGGTCTGCGCGGGCTGCATCAGCGGTTTCGGCTGGCAATCCTATGCCTTGGCCCTGTTGTGGTTCGCGCGCCGGACCGAGGGCGGCCCCGGCCCGGTGGTGGCGGAGGGTCAGCGGATCTAGACCCCGCGAGAAAACCGCTTGACAAATCCCGGGAGCCGGTGTTTAGTTTGGAACCATAGAACTGACTCCAAGGAAGACCAAATGGGCGGAGCTAATCAGAAAGAGAGTGCGCGGCGGGGGATCGGCATCCCCGGCGGCTCCTTTTTCTATTTTAGCTTTTATTATTTTACCGCCGTCTGCCCGGTGGCAGGGGAGGTCTAGGAGCCAGAGCTAACTAAACCAAACCAAGGGCCATGGGCAGACGGCAAACGGGCTGCCCATGGCCCTTCCTCTTTTCGGGGAGCATGGGAGACCACCCAGGCTCCCCGGTTTTTTGTGGCACGATGATCGCCCCGACCAGGCGGGGCCAAAGCAACGATCGGAGGATTAGGATGATGAGCGCGGGCATGGAAACGAGGAGCATGGGAGCGGTCATGGCCGGGATCGAGGCCCCGGTCGTGATCCCGTCCAAACCCAAACACAATCTGGTCAGCCGCCAGGCCAAGGCCACCGACACCGTGGTCCAGGTGGGGCCGGTGGCCCTGGGCGGGCCGCGCTTCGTGGTCATCGCCGGGCCCTGCTCGGTGGAGAGCCCGGAGCAGATGATCGCCACCGCCCGGGCGGTGAAGGACAGCGGGGCCACCATCCTGCGCGGCGGGGCCTTCAAGCCGCGCACCAGCCCCTACAGCTTTCAGGGCATGGGCGAGGACGGCCTGACCCTGCTGGCCCTGGCCCGGGAGGTCACCGGCCTGCCGGTGGTGACCGAGGTGATGGACAGCGAGGACCTGGCGGTGGTGGCGGCCTACGCCGACATGATCCAGATCGGCGCCCGCAACGTGCAGAACTTCTCGCTGTTGAAAAAGCTGGGCCGGGTAAACCAGCCCATTCTGCTCAAGCGCGGCCTGATGACCACCATCGACGAGTTCCTGATGAGCGCCGAGTACATCCTGGCCGCCGGCAACCCCCAGGTGGTTCTGTGCGAGCGCGGCATCCGCACTTTCGAGACCGCCACCCGCAACACCCTGGACCTCTCGGCGGTCTGCGTGCTCAAGGAGCGCACCCACCTGCCGGTGATCGTGGACCCCAGCCACGCGGTGGGCGCGCGGCGCTTCGTGGCGCCCCTGGCCCGGGCGGCGATGGCGGTGGGGGCCGACGGGGTGATGGTGGAGGTGCACTGCTCGCCCGAGTCGGCCTTGTGCGATGGAGATCAGTCCCTGTGCCCCAGCGACTTCGCCCACATGATGGACGAGCTGGTGGTGATGGGTCCGTCCTTGCATCGGGCCTTGTAGCCGGGTATTGATTCAGCGTCCGGGGGGAGGAGCGCCATGCAGCCCCAGGTTGCCAGCCAGGAACTTTACGTCCTTCATGGAGTCAGCAGCGTGCAGGAGCAGGAGATTTTGCAACAGAGGGAGTACATCGACCAGATCGACCGCCAGATCATGGACTTGGTCAATCAGCGGGCCTTGCACGCCCTGGCCATCGGCCGCTGCAAGCAGGCCGGCGGCCTGCCGGAGTTCAACCCCGGCCGCGAGAGCGAGCTGATGCGCCGCCTGCTGGAGCTGAATCGCGGGCCCATCTCCGATCTGGGCCTCAAGCAGATCTTCGGCGAGATCGTCAGCGCCTGCCGGGCGGTGCAGCGGCCCTTGCGGGTGGCCTTCCTGGGACCCGAGGCCACCTTCAGCCATCAGGCCGCCCTGAGCCACTTTGGCAGCTCCTGCGACTTCGCGCCGCTGGCCACCATCGTCGACGTCTTCGAGGAGGTGAGCCGGGGTCACGCCCAGGTGGGGGTGGTGCCGGTGGAGAACTCCAGCGAGGGCGGGGTCAGCGTGACCCTGGACCAGTTCCTGCAAAGCGACCTCCAGGTCTGCGGCGAGATCTACTCCCGGGTGCGGCAGATGCTGATCAGCCGCGAGGACGCGCCGGAGAAGGTCCGGACGGTCTACTCCCACCCCCAGGCCCTCAACCAGTGCCGGGCCTGGCTGCGGCGCAACCTGCCCCAGGCCGCCCTGGTGGAGACCAGCAGCACCGCGGCGGCGGCCAAGCTGGCCGGCCAGGAGGACGGCGTGGCGGCGGTGGGCGGCGAGCTGACCGCGCGGCACTATGGCCAGCCCATCCTGGCCGCCGACATCCAGGACAACCCCCACAACATGACCCGCTTCTTCGTGCTGGGCCGCCAGGGCTGCCCCCCCACCGGCGAGGACAAGACCTCCATCCTCTACCTGGCCGCCCACCAGCCGGGCTCGCTCTACAAGTCGCTGGCCCATTTCGCCGAGCGGGGCATCAACATGACCCGCATCGAGAGCCGGCCAGCCAAGGACCGGGCCTGGGAATACGCCTTCTTCCTGGATTGCCAGGGGCACATGGACGAGGAGCCCCTGCGTTCGGCCCTGGCGGCGCTGACCGCCGAGGTGCCCCGGGTGCGGGTGCTGGGCTCCTACCCGGCCGGCGATCCCGGCCTGGCCGTGTAGAGGCCCGCCATGTCCGCGGAGGACGGCTTTGGACCGCCCCGGGTGGGCGTGGTCGGCGGCCGGGGGCGGATGGGCGCCTGGTTCGCCAGCCGCCTGGCCGCCTCCGGCTGTCCGGTGGTCATCGCCGACCTCGCCGACGGCCCCCTAAGGGGCGCGGACCTGGCCCGATGCCCGGTGATTATCCTGGCGGTGCCGGTGGCGGCCCTGGACTCCGCGCTCCGGGCCGTCGCCCCCCACGCCCCGGCCGACGGGCTGATCGCCGACCTGTGCTCGCTTAAATCCGCGCCCCTGGAGCAGATGCTGGCCGCCGCCCCGGGCCAGGTCCTGGGCCTGCATCCGCTCTTTGGCCCCGGAGCCGAATCCCTGGCCGGCCAGACCGTGTTCGCCTGCCCCGGACGCCCCGGGCCTTGGGCCGATTGGCTCCTGGCCTGGCTGGCCGGCCAGGGCGCCCGGCTGACTTTCATCAAGCCCCAACGCCACGACGAGCTGATGGCCCTGGTGCAGAGCCTGCGCCAGATGCTGCTCTTCGGGATGGGTGCGGCCCTGCGCGACCAGGGCTTCAACCCCGCCGACCTGCCCCTGGCCGGGGCCTGGTTCAACCAGATCTGGGATCTCCTGGTCCGCCAGTGCCGCCAGCCGGCCGGGCTCTACGCCGGCCTGGCCCTGGCCAACCCCGAGGCTGGTCCGGCCCTGGAGGCCCTGGCCGGGGCCCT
>JAIUYB010000190.1 GCA_020216625.1 Desulfarculus sp. | reverse complement strand
CAGATGTTCTTCTTCACCCTGGTGGTGGGAGTGGCCTATGCCATCAACCTGGGCGCCGTCTTCGGGACCAAGGCCGCCTTCATCAACCAGTTTCCGGCCCTGGACGCCGGCATGGTGGGATTGTTGGGCATCAGCCACGCCACCTATCTGACCAAAAAGGCCATCCCCATCAGCCAATCCTGACCCGGTCCCGCCGCGAAGGCGGGGCCAGGGACCGGTTGAGGGGAGGCTAGCGGTTGGTCCAGACCGGCTTGCGCTTTTCGAGGAAGGCGCGCAGGCCCTCCTCGGCGTCGTGGGTGGGCATCATCTCGTCCAGGTAGACCTTCTCGATCACGGTCAGGGCCTGGTCCTTGTCCTCCAACAGGCCCCCCACCACCGCCTTCTTGGTCAGGCGCAGCACCAGGCCGGAGAGCCCCATCAGCTTGGCCACGAACTTATCGGTGAAGGCCTCCAGCTCGTCGGGGGCCACCACGTGGTTGACCAGGCCCAGCTCCTTGGCCTCGGCCGCGCCGATGGTGTCGCCGGTCAGGATCAGCTCCAGGGCCTTCTTGTAGCCGATCTGGCGAGGCATCACCAGGGCCGCGATGGGAGGGAAGACCCCCACCAGGATCTCGGGCTGGCCGAACTTGGCCTTCTCGCTGGCGATGACGAAGTCGCAGAACACCGCCAACTCGCAGCCGCCACCCAGGGCCGCGCCCTGCACGCAGGCCACCGAGGGGACGCCCAGGGCCTCCATGCGGCGGAAGATGCCATGGAAGACCTCGATCATCTCGTTCACCTGGTCGCCCAGGTGCTCGCCCACGTCCACCCCGGCGCTGAAGGCCTTGCCCGTCGCCTTGATCAAGAGCAGGCTGACCTCCTGGCCCACGAGGCTGTCCAGGGCCTGGTTCATCTCCTTCATCATGGCGATGTTCAGCACGTTCAGGGGATCGCGCTTCAGGGTCAGGGTGGCCAATCCCTTGGCCAGTGTAAGGTCGATGAACTGGTAGGCCATGGTCGTTCTCCCGTGGGATTTGGGGGAAAAGCGGGGGGAAACCCTTTCGCGAAAAAGTTTTCCCCCGCGCCCCCTTTCAAAAAACCTTCACGGCTGGCGCTTGCGCGCCAGCCTGGGGTATGCGCCTAGCTCTGGGGCTTGCCCAGCACGGCCTCGAAGGTGGTCTCGTCGGCGGCGGCGCCCTGGGCGATCAACTGGCGGAACTTGATGAAGTCGATGACGTCGACGCCGGTGATCTTCTTGGTGTTGAAGGCGCCGAAGCCCAGGAAGGCCTCGTAGTTCATGTTGGCCATGAGCCAATGCCGGTTGGGCAGCTTGGCCTGGTCCCAGAAGAACTTCTTCTTGGCCCGGATGCCGTCGATGGACTTCATCACGCAGCCCGGGAACAGGTTGGCGAAGGTCCAGACGATCCTTTCGACTTCCTTGTCCAGCAGCTCGAAGCTCTTGGGCAGCTCCTTGACCTTGGCCTTGGCTTCCTTGGCGGCCTCGCCCTTGACGTACTCGCCATAGACGATCTCGCCGTTGTCCACGTACTTGTCGGTGATGATCAAGGGGTTGCGGACGAACTTGTCGCCGTCCTTCAGCACCGGCACGACCTTGCTGATGAGGTTCTTGGCCTTCATCTTGTAGGCGGACCACATCTCGCAGGAGACGCAGTTCCACATGGCGTCTTCCATGTTGAGCATCCAGGGCAGGAAGTCGCTGGAGCCGCCGTCCGGGGCCGAGCCATGGCGGGCGCCGGCCTGGCCGAAGATGGCCAGGTCGGAGCTGACAGCCAAGTCGCAGGCCATGCCGATCTCCTGGCCGCCGGCCACCCGCATGCCGTTGACCCGGCAGATGGTGGGCTTCTTGCACATCAGGATGGCGTCCACCATCTGGTTGAACAGGTCCATGTACTCGCCGTACTCGTGGGGACGGCGGGAGTAGTACTCGCTGTACTCCTTGGTGTTGCCGCCGGTGCAGAAGGCGTCGAAGCCGGTGCCGGTGAAGACGGTGGCCACCACGGAGCGGTCGCCGCTGGCGGCGAAGAAGCCGGCGATGACGCCCTTGACCATCTCGGTGGTGTAGGAGTTGTACTGGCGGGGGTTGTTGAGGCGGATCTCGGCCACGTACAGGTCGGGGACCACCGCGCCGGTGTTGGGGTTGGTCAGGGGTTTCTTGGTGTAGACCACGCAGGGGGCCTGGTCCTCGCTGCCCCAGTGCTCGTTGCCGAAAAGCTGGTGATTGCGCAGCTTGTCATCCCTGGGCATCCAACTGAGAGACATATTTCCTCCTCTTCGCGCTTTGCGTTTTTCTCAAGCCTGGGAGCGGCGACGGCCATCAGCCGCCGCGCCCGTAGGGGGACGCCGGGCGACCCCGCCCGGCGCTTGCTCCTAGAAATCCGGGGTCAGTACCTGGCGCTTGTCGAACAGGCCGCTGTGCTGCTGTTCGAAAACCTCCCGGATCTGGCTCATGGGCTTGACCTCCAGGAAGGGCTCGATCTGCACCCGGCCGTCCTGAACCATGGCCAGCACGTTGTTGTAGTACTTGGGCAGGCAGCCCCAGGTGCCGATGATCTCGGCGTCGAAGGCCATCAGCTTGCTGAGCATGTAGCTGTTGTTCTGCATGCCGAACCCCACCACGATCAGCTTGCCCAGGAAAGACAGCAGGCCCAGGGCGATCTCCTGGCCGCCGCCGGTGCCGGTGCACTCGAAGATCTTCCAACCCACGTTCTTGGGCACCCCGGCCTGCTTGGCGATGCCGAAGAACTCGTCGCGCAGGGCCTTGAAGTCCTTACCCTTGGAGTTGATGACATAGTCCGCGCCAAAGTTCAGGGCGCGGTCTAGCTTGGCCTGGTTGCGGGCGATGCCCACCACCACCTTGGCCCCCAAGGCCTTGGCCACCTGGGCCATGTACACGCCCACGCCGCCGGTGACGCCGGTGACCACCACCAGGTCGCCGGGCTTCAGCTCGGCGCGCATGGCCGCCTGATAGGGCGTGGTGGCGGCGTCGGCCACCACCGCGTAATGGCTCAAGGGGAATTTGAGCTCGTCGATGACGCAGAGGTCACCGGCCGGCACCGGGATGTGGGAGCTGAAGCCGCCGTAGATGCCCAGGGAGTTGCCGGGCATCTTCTGGGCCAGGCAGCGGTTGCCGCGGCCCTCGGCGCAGATCGCGCAGTCGTTGCAGGGCATCACCGCCGGCACGATAACGTTCTTGCCCACCAAAACCGACGGGCCGGCCACCACGGTGCCGCTGATCTCGTGGCCCAGGGTCAGGGGCGGCTTGCTGACGGTGGGCACGCCGTCATAGAAGTAGCTCAGGTCGGTGTGGCAGACGCCGCAGCCGGCCACCTCCACCAAGGCGTCGCCCGCGCCCAGCTCGGGCACCGGGATGGTGGTGCGCTCCAGCTTGCCGGGGGCGTCCACCACGAATTTGCCGTTCTCGTCCTTTTTGTAGGTGGTGGGGCTCACCATCTGCCAAGTGTCGATCTTACTCGGTACGCCAGCCATGTTATCCTCCCGGAACCGCTTGCGATATGCGTCGTCGATGGGGCCGGCGCGCCGCGCGCCCCGGCCGGGGGGTTAGATCATCCCGTAGCCGCCGTCCACGCAGATGAGCTGCCCGGTGATGTAGTTGGCCTCGTCGGAGGCCAAGAAAACGAAGGACGGGGTGATGTCGTCCGCCTCGGCGAACCGCTTGAGCAGGATGCGGTTCATGTAGATTTCCTTGAGCTTCTCGTCGCTGCGGATCTTCTCGGTCATGTCGGTGGCCACGATGCCCAGGGAGAGCACGTTGCAGCAGACGTTGTAGCGGGCCATCTCGCGGGCGATGGACTTGGTCAGGCTGATCACGCCGCCCTTGGCCGCCGAGTAGTTGACCTGGCCCACGGTGCCCACCACCCCGGCCACGCTGGTGACGTTGATGATCTTGCCGGAGTTTTGGGCGCTGAATTGGGGATGGGCGGCCTTTGAGAGCAGCCATACGGCCTTCAGGTGGATGCCCAGCACCTCGTCCCACTGCTGCTCGGTCATCTTGTGCAGCATGGCCGGGCGGGTGAAACCGGCGTTGTTGACGATGATGTCCAACCCGCCCAGTTCGTTCACCGCCGCGTCCACCAGGGCCTGGCAGCCCGCGGCCTGGGCCACGTCGGCCTTGACCGCCACCGCCTTGCTCCCGAAGCCCTGGATCTGTTTGACCACTTCCAGGGCCGGGCCCTCGGAGGAGGAATAGTTCACCACCACGTCGGCCCCTTCGCGGCCATAGGCCAGGGCGACGGCCGCACCCACCCCCCGGGAGGCCCCGGTGACGATGGCCTTCTTGCCTTTAAGGCGCATGTTGTCTCCTCGCGAGCGTTCGCCGCCCGGTTGGGCGACGGTCAGGCAGTTGAGATGTGACTTCATAATAGCTACGTTGTAACTATTTTGCAGAAGCTAAAAAAGATGTCAACTTAAAAAGCGAGCATGAAACACGCACAAACATCACCTGTCCCTAAGCGGAACCAACGATTGTTGACACTGAGTCTTTTTTGCAATAAATAGTCTCCGGTGGAGGCCGACCAGTCTTTGCGCCGAAAATTCCAGTGGAAGCACGCATATGGATTCCAGCCTGCCCTTCCGCGCCGCCCCGGACCTGCTCAGCGGCTGCTCCGGACTCCAGCTTTGCCCGGAACTGGCCGACACCATCCATCAATTGGCCGAATCCCTGGGCAACGCGGTGGACGCCAAGGACCACTGCACCCGCTGCCACTCCCAGGAGGTGGCCGAGGTGGCCCAGATCCTGGCCTTGGCGCTGGGCCTGTCGCCGGCGGTGGCCCGTCTGGTCCATGTGGCCGGCCACCTGCACGACATTGGCAAGATCGGCCTGCCCGACGCCATCCTGCACAAGGCCGGCCCCCTGGACCCGGAGGAGTGGGCGCTGGTCAGATTGCATCCGGTGCTGGGAGCGGATATAGTGCGGCCGGTCAGGGGAATGAACGGGCCCGGGGGCATCGCCGAGATCATCCTGCACCACCACGAGCGCCTGGACGGCTCGGGCTACCCCCACGGCCTGGCGGGCGACCGGATTCCCCTGGGGGCCCGGGTGATCGCGGTGGCGGACAGCCTCTCGGCCATGATGCAGCCCCGGCCCTACAAGGGCCCCCGCACCTTCGCCGACGCCTTGGCCGAGATCGCGCGGCTGAGCGGGGTCCAATACGACCCCCTGGTGGTGGAGGCCCTGCTGCGCCAGTCGGAGCGGGTGCGCCGGCATCTGACCGCCGAGCGGGGGTGAGCGGCCGGAGATTGGCTGGCCAGGGTGCGTCCGACCGGTCAAGGAGTAACCACCATGCGGACCAGACTGACCGACCTGCTGGGCATCGAGGCGCCCATCGTGCAGGGGGCCATGCAGTGGCTCTCCCGCGCGCCCTTGGCCGCCGCGGTGAGCAACGCCGGCGGCTTGGGCGTGATCACCGCCAAGAGCTTCGCCAGCCCCGACCTGTTGCGCCGGGAGATCGCCGCTCTGCGCGCCATCTGCGACCGCCCCTTCGCCGTCAACCTCAGCCTGCTGCCGGAGCTGGCCGGGCCGGAC
>JAIUYB010000189.1 GCA_020216625.1 Desulfarculus sp. | reverse complement strand
CTTTGACGGCTATTTCATCGCCGACCTGGCCAGCGGCCGTTTTCTCCACCTCAACCCGGCCCTGCGCGCCAAGCTGGCCCTGCCCGCCGAGGGCGGACCCAGCCTGGGCATCTGGGACGTGCTGGCCCCGGAGGACCACCCCCGGGCCCGCCAACGCCAGGCCGAGCTGCGGCGCGCTGGTCCGGACCACCCCCGGGCCAGGCCCCTGACCTACACCGTGCTGCGGGCGGACGGAACCCGGCGGATTCTGGAGGTCAGCTCCGGCCTGACCACCTTTCAGGGGCGGCCGGCGTTGCAGGGCCTGGTGCGCGACGTCAGCGAGCGCGAGAGTCTTCGGGCCCAGCTCCAGCAAGCCCAGAAGCTGCAATCGGTGGGGGCCCTGACCGGGGGAGTGGCCCACGAGTTCAACAATCTCATGATGGCCCTGGGCGGCTATCTGCAACTTTTGCGCGAAAAGCTGGACGGGCGGGACGACGCGCTGGTCTACGTGGACAAGATGGACCGGGCCTGCCGGCGGGCCGGCGGCCTGACCCGGCAGGTGCTATCCCTGGCCCGCCCGCGGGCCGACCGCCGCCAGCCGGTGGAGGTCAATCAGGTGGTGCGCGAGGTCCGCGACCTCTTGAGCCAGACCCTGCCGCCGACCATCGAGTTGGTCTGCGACCTGGCCCCGGACCTGCCACCAGTGCTGGCCGACCCCGGCCAGATTCAGCAGGTGCTGCTGAACCTGGGGCTCAACGCCCGCGACGCCCTGCCCCAGGGTGGACGCATCGGTTTCGCCACCCGCCTGGCCGGCGGATCATGGGCCGACAGCGAGGGCCAATCCCCCCGGGTGGTGCTGGAGGTGTCCGACGACGGGGAAGGCATGGCCGCCGAGGTGCGGGAGCGAATCTTCGAGCCCTTTTTCACCACCAAGGCCACGGGACGCGGCACCGGCCTGGGTCTGGCGGTGGTCCAGTCCCTGGTGCGCGGCCTGGATGGCGGGATCACCGTCGCATCCCGGCCGGGAATGGGCAGCCGTTTCAGCATTGATCTGCCCGCCTGCCCGCTGACCGCCTCGCCGGCGTCGGCTCGGGGAGAGCGGCCGGCCCAAGGGGACCAAGCCCGCCACCCCCGGGGCCGGCTGGTGCTGACGCTGGTCCCCGATCTGGCGGCCCGGGAGGCCCTGCGCGAGTTCCTGGAGAGCCAGGGTTGCCAGGCGCGGCCAGCCGGCGACCATCGGGAGGCCTTGGCGCTGTTGGACCTGCTGCGGGGCCAGGGGCGCTCCCCGGACCTGGCGCTGTTGGATCTGACCCAGTCGGAGATGGACGGCCAGGGGCTATTGCTCCGCCTGGCCGACGACCAGACCCGCTTCCCGATCCTGTTGATCGGCGGCCAGGGCCTGGACTTGCCACCCAGGCTCGCGCCCCGGGTGCGGGTGGCGCCGGATGGCATCCTGGAAATTCCCCGCCTCCTGGAGTGGGTGCGGCTGGCCCTGGCCATGGACGCGCTGGGCCCGGGCCCCGCCCGGCGGAGCCAAACCCCGCAGAACTTGCGGTAATTATTGGCGATGAATCCGGGTTCTGCCTGCCATTCGCTTGACTTGCGCCTTCCGGCCCCATTACAATGAGAACGCCTTTGGGGAGGCGTTTTTCATAAGCGCATAGGTCTACAGACAAAATGAACCCGGTTCACCTGCGGCGGCTGGCCCGTCGCCAGGGCGAGAGGAGCCATGCGAGAACTCTATGAGTTCCTGAGCGGGACAGGAGTCTGGATCGCGTTCGTCGTCTTCACCGGGGGATTGCTGGCGCGGCTGGCTTTCCTGGCCGGTCTGAGCCGCGAACGAGACAAAGTAGTCTACAACCACTTCGACGGCGGTTGGGCCTGGCGCTCGATTCTGCACTGGCTGTTGCCCCTGGGCAGCGTCTCCTTCCGCCAGCAGCCGTTGTTCGGCATCGCCTTTTGGGTCTTCCACGCGGGCCTGCTGGTCACGCCCTTGTTCCTGGGCGCCCACAACCAGCTCTTCGCCGAGGCCTTCGGCTGGAGCCTGCCCACCCTGCCCGACCGGCTGGCCGACTGGATGACCATCGCGGTGATGGCCGCCATCGTCTTCCTCTTCGCCCGCCGCCTGGCCCGGCCGGAGGTGCGCATCCTTTCCACCGCCTGGGACTACGCCCTGCTCATCATCGTGCTGGCGCCCTTCCTCACCGGCTTTTTGGCCTATCGCCAGATCGGGCCCTACGAACTGATGCTCAACCTGCATCTGTTGACCGGGGAGGTCATGCTGGTGGTCATCCCCTTCAGCAAGTTGGGCCACCTGATCCTGTTCTTCTTCACCCGCGCCTTCATCGGCTCTGACATGGGGGCCCGACGCGCGATCGAGGGACGCCTGGGGGCCCGGACCTGGTAGGGTCCCCCACCAGCCACCTCTTTTGAGGGAGAGAGCCGCAATGTCCGACATCGAGACCACCGCCGAGGCCCCAGAGGAGACCCAGGCCCCGGAGGAGACCGAGGCTCCGGCCGAGGCCCAGCCCGCCGCCGACGACAACCAGCCGGTGGACGTGGCCAAGATCCAGAGCATCCTGGAATCCAACCTGGGCGCGCGCATGCGCACCTGGCTGTCCATCTGCGCCCGCTGCGGCCTCTGCGCCGACAGCTGCTTTTTTTACCTGGCCCACGACAAAGACCCCAAGCTCAGCCCGGCCTACAAGATCAAGGTCACCCTGGGCGAGATGTACAGGCGCAAGGGGCGGGTGGACCGGCAGTTCCTCAAGCAGGCCAAGGAGATCATCTGGGGCCAGTGCACCACCTGCCGGCGCTGCTCCATGTTCTGCCCCTTCGGCATCGACATGGCCACCATGTTCGCCACCGCGCGGGCGGTCTGCAACTCCCAGGGCGTCCTGCCCGCCGGCCTGGCCCGCACCAAGCAGAACATCATCGAGTCCGGCAACCAGATGGCCATGGCCAACGAGGACTGGATCGAGACCTGCGAGTGGATGGCCGAGGAGTGGGGCGAGGAGGTGGCCGGATTGGAGATCCCGGTGGATGTGCCCGGGGCCAAGTACATGTACACCGTCAATCCCCGCGAGCCCATGTACTATCCCCAGGACGTGGGCATGATGGCCAAGATCATGCACTGCGCCGGCGAGAGCTGGTGCGTGCCCACCGAGGGCTGGGACTGCACCAACCTGGCCATGTTCTGCGGCGACAAGGCCGCGGCCGCCATCCCGGTGCGCAACATGTACGCCTCGGCCCAGAAGCTGGGGGTCCAGTACATCCTGATGACCGAGTGCGGCCACGCCTACCGCTCCGGGGCCTTCGAGGGGCCCTACTTCCTGGACATCCCCGGCGGCAAGCCCCCGGTGCCGGTCAAGCACTCGGTGCAACTCTTCCTGGAGCTGATCAAGTCAGGCAAGATCAAAATCGACCCCGCCAAGCGCCTCAAGGAGCCGGCCACGGTGCAGGATCCCTGCAACGTCTCCCGCAACGCCGGCCTCTGGGAGATGCTGCGCGAGCTGTCCCTGCTTTTGTGCGAGGACTTCCGCGACATGAACCCCAACGGGGCCTACAACCACTGCTGTGGCGGGGGCGGCGGCTTCATCCCCATGGGGCCGGAATACAAGCGCCGGCGGATGCAGAGCGGCAAGGTCAAGGCCGAGCAGATCCGGGCCACCGGGGCCAAGGTGGTCATCAGCCCCTGCCACAATTGCTTCGACCAACTGGGCGACCTGAACAAGGAATACAAGCTGGGCTACAAGGTGCTTTCCTTCAAGGAGCTGATCACCGAGATGATGATCGTGCCCGAGCACCTGATCCCCCGCGAGGAAGACGATGACGACGCCCAGGGCGGCGAGGAATAGAGGGAGGCGGCAGATGAAGCGCGTGAAGCTGACGGCCATCCTGTTCCTGGCCCTGGCCCTGGCCGCCGCCGGCCTGGCCTTGGCCCAGGAGGACAACCTGATCATCAACAGCCAGGCCCTGGGCGAGCACACCCGGCCCCTGGTCAAGTTCTCCCACGCCAAGCACAGCGAGAAGATCGCCGATTGCACCACCTGCCATCACGATTTCTCGCCCACCGGCAACCGGGGAAGCAGCGAGGGGCAATTCTGTTCCGACTGCCACAGCGCCCAGCCCACGGCCAAGAATTCGGTCAGCCTGGTGATGGCCTTCCACAAGCAGTGCAAGGAATGCCACCGGTTCGCCGCCGGCAAGGGCCAGCCCAGCGGGCCGGTGATGTGCGGCGGCTGCCACGTGGCCGGGGCCCCGACCGCCAAGAAGTAAGCCAGCGCCTTTTCCCACATCGGCGCCGTCGGGGTTCGCCCGGCGGCGCTCTCCATTTCTTGCCGGCTCTCTCCGCAGCGCGCCGCGCCCGGCCGACCTACTCGCCCCAGAGGGCGGCGTGGGCCTCGGCCAGGATGGGCAGGGTGAGCCCCAGGTCGCGGGCGGCGAAATAGGCCAGGTTCAGTTCCTGGTAAGCCCGCACCTTGTGGCCCTCGTCGCTCTGCTGTTCATACAACCTGCGGGCCAGGGCGGGCAGGTCGCGGGCGCGGCGGCCCTCCTTGCCCAGCCGGGCCCCGAACTCCAACACCGGTCCGGACATGCCGGCGGCCACGAAGGAGAGCATCCAGGCCGGGCTGGCGGCGCTGAAGGTCTCGGTCCGGCCGCCCAGGGCCCGGGCGAACTCCCGGGCCTCGGCCGAGGCCTGGGTCATGTAGCGCCCCACCGCCAGGGGGCCGCGCACCAGCCCCACCCGGCGCAGGTATCCGCCCCAGAGGGCGTAGACCTGGCTCAGGATGGCGGCCAGTTGGGCTCCCACCGGGTCGTCGCTGACCGTCACCTCCACTGGGGACAGGTTGAACAGGTCGGCCAGATCCTCCACCCCGGGCCGGGCCCCGGCCAGGATGCCCAGGGCCGGCTGCAGACGCACCAGGTCGACATCGCTGACCGGGCCGCAATAGGCGTAGACCTCCACGTCCTTGCGCCCCAGCTTGGCCGCCTGGTCCACCACCGTCTGCCAAGTCAGGCGGCGGGCTCCGGGCACGAAGGCGCTGGTGGCCACCACCATCCTGAGCGGCTGCTCGGCCTCGGCCAGGATGCCCTCCACCTGGGCGGCGAAGGTCTCGGGGCCGGTGGCCAGGATCACCTCGCTGGCCTTCTTGAAGGCGCTGGGCGCGTCGTGGGTGACGAAGACGTTCTTGGGCAGGCGCTCGTTTTCGAAGCGCCCCAGCAGGCTGCGATGCACCCCCATCTCCGCCGCCACCTCGGGTCGGGAGTCGAAGAGGGTCAGGCTGTGGTTCTGGTAGCGCTTTTCCTCCAGCATTCGCCCGCCCACCAGGTGGGTGAGGGCGAAGCCCCAGTCCCCGGCCCCCACCACCACCACGTTCTCCTTGGCCTGGGGCGAATATATCCTCCGGTCGCCGTGGGTGGCGTAGAAGGCCAGGCCGCGGTTGTTGATCACCCGGGGCAGGCCCAGCTCGTCCCGGCGGTGGCGGGCGATGATCCGGCGCCGCCGCAGGGTGTTCAGGCCGTCGGCCAGCACCTCCCGGGTGGGCCTCTGGACCACCAGGTCCT
>JAIUYB010000188.1 GCA_020216625.1 Desulfarculus sp. | reverse complement strand
TGACCGCCAGGGCGGTGGCAAATCGGGCGGGGAAAGCGGAGCGAGGCCCAAAAACCCGGGCGGATCCGAATCCTCGGAACCGGAAACCGGCGGCGGCCTGGTGGACGTGGTGGTGTGATGCCTGGATTGTGGTGGTTGTTGATCGCCGCCGATTTGCTGCTGGTGCTGGCGGTGGCGGCCCTGTTCTGGCAGATCCGGCGCGGCGGCGGATCCGGACCGGCCCAGACCCCGCGCGAGATGGAGGAATTTCTCCGGGAGGCCTCGCGGCTTTCGCGCGAGTTCGACCGTTTGCTGGGCGAAAAACGCGAGCTGGTGGCCGCCAGCCTGGACGGCATCGATCAGCGCCTGAACGAGCTCAGACGCCTGGCCGTCGCCCTGGATCAACGCCTGGCCGAAACCAGGTCCCAACTGGCCACCGCGACCACGGCCGTCGCGGCGCCGGCCCCGTCCGGTACGACTCCAGCCGTTCCCCAGGAAGAGGGCCCAGCTCCGCCGCCAACCGATTTTCGCCGGCAGGTGCTGGACCTGGCCCGCCAAGGCAAGAAGGCCCCCGAGATCGCCGCGGCCATCGGCCGGCCCCGGGGCGAGGTGGAGCTGGTGCTGGGGCTTTTGGGCCAGGGTCAGCGAGGGTAGCCGGTGCTGGATCTGATCCGCGCACGCCCGGCCGGGGCCAGCCAAGAGGCGCGGCCGGCGCGCGAGGATTCCCTGGCGGGCCTCGGTCCCGGCCGGGTGGTCAAGGCCGAGGTGACCGGCTCGGAGCCGGGCGGGCTCTACCGCCTGCGCCTGATGGGCCAGGACCTGGTGGCCGAGAGCCATGTTCCCCTCAAGACCGGCCAACGCCTGGACCTGACCGTGGTCGCCACCAAGCCGCAACTGGTGCTCAGCCTGGGCGCCCAAGCCGGGGCGGATTTGGCCCGGGCCGGACAGGCCGCCCTGGGGGCCGCGCTCCAGGCGTTGTTGTTGGGTCGCCAGCGCCTGGGCGGCGACCTGACCACCCTCTTGCGTCACGATCCCCAAAAGACGCCCGCGCCAACCCCCCAGGCCGCCCAGGCCATGGCGGCGGTGCGCGATCTGGCCCAAGGGCTGGTCCTGGATCAGGCGGCGGCCGGGGACCCGCAATATCTTAAGCACCTGCTGACCGGTGGCGGCATGGACCTGGAGGCCCGCCTGGCTCGGCTGGCGGCGGCCGGCGGCCGGGGGGAGCTACCGGAGAGCCTGCGGGCCCTGCTGCCGGAACTGACCCGCAGCCTGGCCCCGGAGCTGGCCCTGCTCGCGGCCAACGACCCCGAGCGGGCCGCGGCGCTCCGGGAATTCCTGCTGGCGGCCCAGAACCTGAGCGAGCATTTCGCGGCCAACCAGCGCCTCAACGCCGAACTGCTGCCCCGCCAGGCCCTGATCTTCTTGGGGTTGCCCATGCTCCTGGGCGACCAAATCAAGCAGGGCGAGTTGCTGCTGGGCCTGCCCCAAGACCAAGATGGCCAGGAGGGCCAGGGCACTAGCCTGGTCTTTTTCCTGGAGCTGACCGCCCTGGGCGCCCTGACCGTGGAGGCCAGATTCCAGGGCGCGGCGCTGAGCGGCCGCTTCCTGGTGGAGGACGCCCAACGGGCCGAATTCCTGGAGGAGATGTTGCCGGAGCTTGGCCAGCGCCTGGAGCGCCTGGGCATCCAGGCCAACTTCGGGGTGTCGGTGCGCCCCGGACCGGAGCAGGAGCAGTCCTCGCCCCTGGCCCAGCTCCTGCGTCAGCGCGGCCACTACCTCTCCCTGACGGTCTAGCCATGAGCGCCGCCGAGAAGCCTCCCCGGGCCATGATCAAGAAGGCGGTGGCCCTGCGCTACCAGCCCGCCCGCGACCAGGCCCCGGTGGTCTCGGCCAAGGGTCAGGGCCGCCTGGCCGACAAGATCATCGCCCTGGCCCAGGAGCACGGGGTGCCCATCAAGGAGGATCCCGACCTGGTGGAGATCCTGGCCCGGCTGGAAGTGGACCAAGAAATCCCTCCGGACCTCTATCTGGTGGTGGCCGAAATCCTGGCCTTTGTCTACAAGGCCAACGATCGCTGGCGCGAGCGGATGCTGAGCCAGCGCCGCTAGGCAATTACTTCCCGCCAAACCCCCGGCGCGCCCCCCGCGGGCCCAACCCCGGCTAACAGACTAATTAGCCAGTCATCACAAAGTATTAACCACGCCTTGGTCCGTTGAGGCGGGATGGCATGCAGGTTGCAATCTCTTGGGCAGGAATGCTCCCCAGGAGGTCGACGCAATGGCCCTGTCGTCATTCGACTATGGATTCGTGGATGTGGCCCGGGCGGCCCTGTGCCAGCAGAACAACATGGACGTCATCTCCAACAACCTGGCCAACGTCTCCAGTTCCGGGTTCAAGGCCGACCGCCTGTCTTTCAGCGACCTGATGGAGCGCGAGGTGAGGCACGTGATGGACCAGGGCGCGCTGCACGCCACCGAAAACCCCCTGGATCTGGCCATCGGCGGCGAGGGCTTCTTTCAGGTGCAGACCCCCAACGGGGTTCGCCTGACCCGTAACGGCGCGTTCAAGATGCTTTCCGACGGCCGCCTGGTCACCAGCCAGGGCTTCCAGGTCCTGGGCCAGGGCGGGGCGGCCATCACTCTCAACCCCAACGGCGGTCTGCCCTACATCGACGACCAGGGCGGCATCTCCCAGAACGGCGAGCAGGTGGGAATCATCGGCCTGGTCAAGGTGGCCGACACCAACCAGCTGATCAAGGAAGGGGCCAACCTCTTCGCCGGCCCCGAGGGCAAGCCGCCCGTCACCACCGCCGCCACCGACGCCACGCTCAACCAGGGCTATCTGGAGGAGGCCAATGTCGAGGTGGTCAGCGAGATGGTGCAGATGATCAACACCATGCGCTCTTACGAGTCCTATCAGAAGGTCTTGCAGGCCATGCAGGAAATGGACACCAAGGCCGTCAACCAAGTCGGACGGGTGGGCTGAACCCGGGTTCCGCCCTAGAGGAGGATCTTCGCCATGATGCGTAGCCTTTGGACCGCGGCCACCGGAATGGGCGCCCAGCAATTACACATGGACGTCATTTCCAACAACCTGGCCAACGTCAACACCACCGGGTTCAAGAAAAGTCGCCCCGACTTCGAGGATCTGATGTACCAGACCCTGCGCCAGCCCGGGGCCACCCAGGCCGCGGGTCAGATGATCCCCACCGGGGTCCAGGTGGGCCTGGGCGTCAAGCCGGTGGCGATCCAGAAGCTCTTCAGCCAGGGCGACTACCAGAACACCGAGAACCAGTTGGACCTGGCCATCGAGGGTCAGGGCTTCTTCAAGGTGCTGAAGGTGGACGAGGAGGTCTACACCCGCTCGGGGGCCTTCAAGCTGGATAACAACGGAGTGATCGTGGACAGCAACGGCTACATCCTCCAACCCCAGTTCACGGTGCCCGACGGCACCACCAGCATCGTGGTGGACCCCGGAGGGCAGATCACCGCCCTGGGCGCCGATGGCGCGGTCCTGGCCCAAGCCCAGCTCACGCTCTACAAGTTCGCCAACCCGGCCGGTCTGTTCGCCATCGGCAAGAACCTGTTCCGTCCCACCCCGGCCTCCGGGGCGGCGGTGGAGGGCAACCCCGGAGTGGGCCAGTACGGAACCATCGCCCAGGGCTTCTTGGAGATGAGCAATGTTTCGGTGGTGGACGAGATGGTCAACATGATCGTGGCCCAGCGGGCCTACGAGTCCAATTCCAAGGCCATCCAGACCGCCGACTCCATGCTCCAGATGGCCAACAACGTCAAGCGCTAGCCCTGAAGCGGACGGCGCGCGGGAGAGCCCCATGAAGCGCACATCTCAAATCCTGATCGTCCTGGCCCTGACCGTCTGGCTGGCCGCTTCCGCCCGCGCCTCCCAAACCCTGGTCTTCGCCGAGCACGTCATGGCCGACGCCGGCCGGCTGACCCTGCTCAGCCTGGCCGCCCCGGACCAGACCTTGAGCCCGGAGCTGAAGCAAGCCCTGGCCGCGGTCACGGTGGGCGTCTCCCCCAATCTGGGACGCAGCCTGACCCTCCACGGCTCGCGAGTCAAGAGCCTGGTCAAGCAGGCCAACCTGGGACCCGAGGTCAGCGTGTTGCTGCCGGAGCAGGTGGTGGTGGAGCGCCAGACCCAGGTGCTATCCAGCCAACGCCTGGGCCAGCTTTACATCGAGGAGGTCAACCAGCGTCTGGGCCAACGGGCGCGCGAGGCCGACATTCGCGACCTGGAACCCGGGCGCGACCTTCTGCTGCCCGCCGGGCGGCTGACCACCCAGGTGCGCCTGATCGGGGTGGAGGGCGAGCCGGTGGGGCGGGTGCCGGCGGCGGTGGATGTCTACGTGGACGGCCACAAGGAGGCCCAGACCCGGGTCTCGGCGGTGGTGGACCTGTACGACCAGGTGGTGGTGGCGGTACGGCCCCTCTTGGGACGCCATGTCATCGGCCCCGACGACGTGGAGCTTAGGCGGGTGAACCTGGCCGAGGTGGGCGGCAATTTCCTGACCAACCCTCGCGACGCGGTGGGCCTGCGCACCCGGGTGGCGGTGGGGCCTGGACAGGCGCTGGATTTGCGCCGTCTGGAGCAGGCGCCCTTGATCCGCCCTGGGGACGTGGTGACCATGATCTTCAACGCCGAGGGGCTGAAGGTCAGCGCCAAGGGCAAGGCCGAGCAGACCGGCTACGCCGGCGGCCGGATTCGATTGAGCAATCTCAGCACCAAGCGCGAGGTCTGGGGCAAGGTCCTGGATTCGGGCACGGTGGTGGTGGAGTTCTAGGAGGCTCGTGATGACCAAGCGGATGCTGCATGGCGCCTTGATCCTGGCCTGCCTGGCCGGCCTGACCCTGGCCACGGGCTGCGCCAACCATCTGGGCGAGTTCGACCCCAAGGCCCAGATCCCCCCGGCCCCGGACCCCTCCTATGGCATGCGCAAGCCCAGCCAGACCACGGGCAGCCTGTTCGTGGACGCCAAGAGCGATTTCTACGGCGATCTGCGCGCCCGCCAGGTGGGCGACATCATCACCGTGGAGATCGTGGAGAACAGCAAGGCCAAGAAGAAGAACGACACCAAGGCCGAACGCAAGAACACCTACGTGGCCGGCATCAGCAACCTGATGGGCTATGAGAGCCAGTTCCCGCCCCAACGCGGCGAGAACAAGACCCCCAGCACCATGATCAACGCCAACCTTCAGTCCAAGCACGACGCCACCAGCGAGCTGACCAAGGAAGACACCATGACCTCCTCCATCGGCTGCACGGTGATCGAGGTGTTGCCCAACGGCAACCTGACCGTGCGCGGCTCGCGGGAGGTTCAGGTCAACGGCGAGACCCAGTACATCGTTTTAGAGGGCACCGTGCGCCAAAGCGACGTCACCGCCAAGAACACCGTGATGTCCACCCAACTGGCCGACGCCCGCATCCACTACACCGGACGCGGCGTGCTGAGCGACAAGCAACAGCCGGGCTGGCTGGCCCGCCTCCTGGACCATGTCTGGCCCTTCTAGGTCCGTCGGAGAGAGTAGACCATGCGCAAGACCGCAGCCATCATCTGCCTGGCCATCCTGACCCTGGCCGGCCTGGCGGCCCCGGCCCCGGCGGCCCGGATCAAGGACCTGGCCA
>JAIUYB010000187.1 GCA_020216625.1 Desulfarculus sp. | reverse complement strand
CGCGCTTGAAGGGCTTGATGCTGCGCAGGCCCTTCTTGTCGATGAAGACCACCTCGCCCGGCTCCACCTGGCGCAGGAAGCTGGCGTCGATCAGATCCAGGGCGCAGGTCTCGCTGGCCACCACGTAGCCGTCCTCCAGCTTGCCCAGGCACAGGGGCCGGAAGCCATTGGGGTCGCGGGCGGCCACCAGGGTGTCCTCGGTCATGAAGAGAAAGCTGTAGGCCCCCTTGAGCTCCTTGAGCGCCTCGATCAGGCCCTCCTCGAAGCCCAGGTGGATGTTGCGGGCCAACAGGTGCATCACGATCTCGGAGTCCATGGTGGTCTGGAAGATCGACCCCTCGCGCTCCAGGCGGCGGCGCAGGTCGAAGGCGTTGGTGAGGTTGCCGTTGTGGCCCAGGCAGAGGCTGTGGCCGGCGTAGTTGATGATGAAGGGCTGGACGTTGGCCTGGATGGACGATCCGGTGGTGGAGTAGCGCACGTGGCCGCAGGCCATGTGGCCGGTCAGCTCCTTGAGGTCCTCCTCGCGGAAGATGTCCGGCACCAGGCCCATGGCGCGGCGGTCTTTCAAGCGCTTGCCGTCGCTGACCACGATGCCGGCCGATTCCTGGCCGCGGTGTTGCAGGGCGTAGAGGCCGTAATAGGTCAGCCGGGCGGCCTCGGGGTGTCCGTAGACGCCGAAGACGCCGCAGGCCTCGCGGGGATGGTCGTCGTAGTGGTCCAACATGGGGCAGCCCCCGTTATCAAAAGGTCGTACGGCCCGGGGCCTGGTGGGCCAGGCCCGCGAGCCGCGCCGTTGGGTTCATCGCTCCGCCAAAGACTACCCCTAACATAGGTGCTCGTCTAGGTTTTTCAAGCCGCCGCCTAGGTCGTTCCCTCAGGCCCGGTAATAATCCTGCAAGGGCGTGACGCTGAGGTGGTCGCTCTTGATCAGCGCCTCCACCGCGTCCACCGTGGCCTTGGCCGCGGCGATGGTGGTGATGTAGGGCAGGCCGCGCTCCAGGGCCGCGCGCCGGATGTTGTAGGCGTCGCTGTGGGGGTCCTTGCCCTCGGCGGTGTTGATCACCAACTGCACCTCGCCGTTCTTCATGGCGTCCACCACGTGGGGCCGGCCCTGGCTGACCTTCTGCACCAGGCGGCAGGGAATGCCCTGGGCGGTGAGCGCGGCGTGGGTGCCGGTGGTGGCCACGATGTCCAGGCCCAGGCGGTGGAACTTTTGCGCCACCGGGGCCACGGCCGGCTTGTCCTGGTCCTTGACGCTGATGAAGACGGTGCCGCTGGTGGGCAGCACCTGGCCGGCGGCGATCTGGCTCTTGGCGAAGGCCAGGCCCAGGTTGCTGTCGATGCCCATCACCTCGCCGGTGGAGCGCATCTCCGGGCCCAGCACCGGGTCCACCCCGGGGAAGCGCACGAAGGGGAAGACCGCCTCTTTCACCGAGATGTGCTTGGGCCGGGCCTCGGCCAGGATGCCCTGGTCCTTGAGGCTATGGCCCACCATGACCTTGGTGGCCACCTTGGCCCAGGGGATGCCGGTGGCCTTGCTGACAAAGGGCGCGGTGCGGCTGGCCCGGGGGTTGACCTCCAGGATGTAGAGGAGGTCGTTTTTCACCGCGAACTGGATGTTCATCAGGCCCTTGACCCCCAGCTCGAAGGCCAGGGCGTGGGTGGCGGCGCGGATCTCCTCGATCATGGCCGGGGCCAGGGTGTGGGGCGGCAGCACGCAGGCGCTGTCGCCGCTGTGGACCCCCGCCTGCTCGATGTGCTCCATGATCCCGGCCACCACGCAGCTCTGGCCGTCGGCCACCGCGTCCACGTCCACCTCGATGGCGTCCTCCAGGAACTTGTCGATCAGGATGGGGTGGTCGGGGCTGGCCTGGACCGCGGTGGCCATGTAGTGCATCAGCGCGGCCTGGTCGTAGACGATCTCCATGGCCCGGCCGCCCAGCACGTAGGAGGGGCGCACCACCACCGGGTAGCCGATCTTCTCGGCGATGGCCACCGCCTGGTCCACGCTGGTGGCGGTGGCGTTGGCCGGTTGGCGCAGGCCCAGTTTTTTAAGCAGGTCGCGGAAGCGGTCGCGGTCCTCGGCCCGGTCGATGGCGTCGGGGCTGGTGCCCAGGATCGGCGCCCCGGCCTTATACAGCGGCACCGCCAGGTTCAAGGGCGTCTGGCCGCCGAACTGCACGATGATGCCCTCGGGCTTCTCGCTGGCGATGATGTTCAGCACGTCCTCGAAGGTGAGCGGCTCGAAGTAGAGCTTGTCGCTGGTGTCGTAGTCGGTGGAGACGGTCTCGGGGTTGGAGTTGACCATGATCGACTCGATGCCCAGCTCCTTGAGGGCGAAGGAGGCGTGCACGCAGCAATAGTCGAACTCGATGCCCTGGCCGATGCGGTTGGGGCCGCCACCCAGGATCATCACCTTGCGCCGGTCGCCGGCGCGGCACTCGTCCTCGGTCTCGTAGGTGCTGTAGAAATATGGCGTGTAGGCCTCGAACTCGGCCGCGCAGGTGTCCACCAGCTTGTAGGTGTGGCGGATGCCCAGCTCCTCCCGCCGCCGGCGCACCGCCAGCTCATCGCAGCCCAGGGCGGCGGCCAGCTGGCGGTCGCTGAAGCCCCACTGCTTGGCCCGGCGCAGGAGCCCCTCGTCCAGGCAGGCCAGGGGGTCGGCCAGCTCGCCCCAGGCCCGGCAGGTGGACAGCTCGGCCTGGAACTCCACCAGTTGGCGGATGTTGGCCAAAAACCAGGGGTCGATCCAGGTGAGGTCGAAGATCTCCCGGTCGCTCAGGCCGGCGCGCATGGCCTGGGCCAGCCAGAAGATGCGCAGGCTGTTGGGGGTGCGCAGCTTCTCGCGCAGCAGGTCGGTGGTCAGGCTGGCCGGGTCGGGGTCCTTGCCGTCGCCGATCAGCCCGGCCCGGCCGATCTCCAGGCCGCGCAGGCCTTTTTGCAGGGCTTCCTTGAAGGTGCGGCCGATGGCCATCGTCTCGCCCACGCTCTTCATGCTGGTGGTCAGCACGTCCTGGGCCCCGGGGAATTTCTCGAAGGCCCAGCGTGGCACCTTGACCACGCAGTAGTCGATGGTGGGCTCGAAGCTGGCCATGGTCTCTTTTGTGATGTCGTTGGGCAGCTCGTCCAGGGTGTAGCCGATGGCCAGCTTGGCGGCCAGCTTGGCGATGGGGAAGCCGGTGGCCTTGCTGGCCAGGGCCGAGGAGCGGCTGACCCGGGGATTCATCTCCACCACCACCATCTCGCCGTTTTGGGGGTTGATGGCGAACTGGACGTTGGAGCCGCCGGTCTCCACCCCGATCTCGCGCATGATGGCGATGGAGGCGTCGCGCATGACCTGGTATTCGCGGTCGGTCAGGGTCTGGGCCGGAGCCACGGTGATGGAGTCGCCGGTGTGCACCCCCATGGGGTCCAGGTTCTCGATGGAGCAGATGATGACCACGTTGTCCTTGCGGTCGCGCATCACCTCCAGCTCGAATTCCTTCCAGCCCAAGACGCTCTGCTCGATCATGACCTCGGTGGTCAGGCTGGCGGCCAGGCCGGCGCTGGCGATTTCCTCGAGATCCTCGCGGTTGTAGGCCACGCCGCCGCCGGTGCCGCCCAGGGTGAAGGCTGGGCGCACCACCAGGGGATAGCCGATGCGCTTGGCCGCGGCCAACACCTCGGCGATGGTGTGGCAGATGGCGCTCTCCGGCACCTTGAGGCCGATGTTGGCCATGGCGGCGCGAAAGAGCTCGCGGCTCTCGGCCTTTTCGATCACCGCCGGGGTGGCGCCGATCATCTCGATGCCCAGCTCCTCCAGGACGCCGGTGCGGGCCACCATCAGGGCCGTGTTCAGGGCGGTCTGGCCGCCCAGGGTGGGCAGGATGGCGTCCGGCCGCTCCGCCCGCAGCACCTCGACCACGTACTCCGGGGTGATGGGCTCCACGTAGGTGCGGTCGGCCATCTCCGGGTCGGTCATGATGGTGGCGGGGTTGGAGTTGATCAGCACCACCTCGATGCCCTCCTCCTTGAGGGCCTTGATGGCCTGGGTGCCGGAATAATCGAACTCGCAGGCCTGGCTGATGATGATGGGCCCGGAGCCGATGATCATGATCTTCTTGAGGTCGTCGCGTTTGGGCATGTCACGTCCGCGTGGGGCTGGGAGTGGTTGGGATCGCTATCCAAATTCCGCCGGGGCGGGTCGGCCCGCTCCTCGCCGGGCCTACGCCGCCGCCGGGGGCTGGCCGGTGGTCATCATCTTCACGAAGCGGTCGAAGAGATAGTCCGCGTCGTGGGGACCGGGGCTGGCCTCGGGGTGGTACTGCACGCAGAAGAGCGGGATTTTCTTGTGGCTCAGGCCCTCCAGGGTGCGGTCGTTCAGGTTCAGGTGGGTCATCACCACGTCCGGGTCGGGGATGGTGGCGGCGTCCACGCAGAAGCCATGATTTTGACTGGTGATTTCAACCTTGGTGGTGCTCAGGTCCATCACCGGCTGGTTGGCCCCCCGGTGGCCGAACTTGAGCTTGAAGGTCTTGCCGCCCAGGGCCTGGCCCAGCATCTGGTGGCCCAGGCAGATGCCGAAGATGGGCTTGACCCCCAACAGATCGCGCACGGTTTCCACCACATAGGTCACCGCGGCCGGATCGCCGGGACCGTTGCTGAGGAACACGCCATCCGGGGCGGTGCGGGCGATGGCCGCGGCCGGGGTGAAGGCCGGCACCACCAGGACCTTCATGTCCCGGGCCTCCAGACGGCGCAGGATGTTGTATTTGATGCCGCAATCCAGGGCCACCACCCGCCAGCGGCCCTGTCCGCCGGCCCAGATGGCCTCGGGGTCGCCGGCCAGGTCCACCTGGCGGTCGATCCGGCCGTCGATCCAGCGGTAGGCCTCGCGGCAGGTGACCTCCTTGACCAGGTCCACGCCCACCAGGCCGGGGCTCTGTTGGGCCTTGGCGGTGAGGCTCTTTGGGTCCAGGTCCCGGGTGGAAAGCACGCCCTTCATGGCCCCCTTGATGCGCAGGTGGCGGGTCAGGGCCCGGGTGTCCAGGCCCTCCACCCCCAGCACCCCGGCCGCCTCCAGGTATTCCCCCAGACTCTGGGTGGAGCGGAAATTGCTGGGCAGGGGCTGGTATTCCTTGACCAAAAAGGCGCTGACCTGGACCGCGGCGCTCTCCACGTCCGCGGGGTTGGTGCCGTAGTTGCCGATGAGCGGATAGGTCATCACCACCATCTGGCCCTTGTAGGAGGGGTCGGTCAGAACCTCCTGGTAGCCGGTCATGGCGGTGTTGAAGCAGACCTCGGCCGCCACCTCGCCGTCGCCGGCAAAGGCGAAGCAGGGGAAGGTGGTGCCGTCTTCCAGGGCCAACAGGGCGCGGCGGGTCATGCGGCGGGCTCTTTCCCGGGCGGACCGGCGGGCGGTCGCCTACGAAAATGTAAATGATCGTGGCTGGTTGAGCGCCGGGCGGGCTTGGTGGGCCGGGGGCGCGCACCAAAACCCGGGCGTCCCGACGGGGGCTCCCAGGTCTAGTCGGAGCGGGCTTCCTTGAGCGCCTGCACCACGCAGGAATAATCCAGGGGGTGCACGTTTTCCACGATGAAGCGGCGCAGCCCCTCGCCCAACTCCGTTCCCTGTTTGTAGCACATA
>JAIUYB010000186.1 GCA_020216625.1 Desulfarculus sp. | reverse complement strand
GAGGCCGAGGCGGCCATCGCCGCCGCGCGGCGGGCCTTCGACTCCGGGGTCTGGTCGGGGCTCACCCCGGAGGCCCGGGGCCGCGTCATGATGGACTTCGCCGACCGCATGATGCAGCAGGCGGTGCGCCTGGCCCTTTTTGAGTCCATGGACTCCGGCGGCATCATCAATCGCACCAAGACCGAGGTCTTCCTGGGCTCGATGCTGGTGCGCAACCTGGCCCACTACGCCATGACCACCTTCCCCTGGCGGGAGGAGATCCCGGTGGCGGGCAACCCCTTCTTCCCGGGGCGCAACTATGTCCGCCGCGAGCCCCTGGGGG
Source organism: Desulfarculus sp. (assembly GCA_020216625.1). Taxonomy (GTDB): domain Bacteria; phylum Desulfobacterota; class Desulfarculia; order Desulfarculales; family Desulfarculaceae; genus JACRDC01. Next base: position 5,317 of record JAIUYB010000186.1, on the reverse strand, counting down.
TCTGCGTGGGCATCATCCCCTGGAACTTCCCCCTGACCATGGCCCTGTGGAAGATCACCATGGCCACGGTGATGGGCAACACCATCATCCTCAAACCAGCCAGCAACACCCCGCTCTCGGCCCTGATCCTGGCCGAGGCGGTGGCCAACAGCGACATTCCCCCCGGGGTGGTGAACGTCCTGGCCGGGCCGGGGGCGGAGCTGGGCAACGTCCTGTGCGCCGATCCCCGGGTGGACAAGATCGCCTTCACCGGTTCCACCGAGGTGGGCTGCAACATCATGCGCCTGGCCGCCGACACGGTGAAGAAGGTCACCCTGGAGCTGGGCGGCAAGAGCGCCAACATCATCCTGGACGACGCCGACCTGAACCTGGCCATCGACGGCGGGCTTTTTGGCACCTTCTTCCACTGCGGCCAGGTCTGCGAGTCCGGCACCCGGATCCTGGTGCATGAGCGCATCCACGACCAGTTCGTGGAGCGTCTGGCCAAACGGGTGGGCGACATCCATATGGCCTACCAACTGGACCCCACCAGCCAAATGGGCCCCCTGGTCAGCGAGGGTCAGCGCCAGACGGTGGAATACTACGTGGACCTGGCGAAAAAGGAAGGCGCGCAGGTGGTTTGCGGCGGGACGCGGCCGGAGCGCTTCGACCTGGACGACGGCTACTTCTTCCAGCCCACCATCCTGGCCGGGGTGTCCAACTCCATGCGGGTGGCCCGGGAGGAGATCTTCGGCCCGGTGGTGAGCGTGATCAAGTTCCGCGACGACGAGGAGGCGGTGGCCATCGCCAACGACTCGCCCTACGGTCTGGCCGGCGGGGTCTGGTCCCGGAATGTGGCCCGGGCCGAGCGCATCGCCGCCGGGGTGGCCACCGGGACGATGTGGATCAATGATTACCACGCCTTCGGCGACTTCTGCCCCTTTGGCGGCTACAAGCAATCCGGCGTGGGGCGCGAGTTGGGGCATTGGGGCCTGAGCGAGTACACCCAGGTCAAGCGGGTGCACGTCTCGGCCGAGGCCGACCCGGCCAACAAGCTGGCCTTCCAGATGATGTTCAGCTATCCCAAGTCCACCAGCTTCTCCTACCTGGGACCCACCAAGGTCAACGCCGGGGTGGGCTCGGTGGCCTGTCTTTCCACCGAGTTGCAGGCCCTGGGCGTCACCCGGGCCATCATGCTCACCGACCAGGGCGTGGCCGCCGCCGGCCTCAAGGACCAGGCCCTGGCCGCCCTGGGCGACTACTGCGTGGGGGTCTTCGACGACATCGGCCAGGACTCCAGCTTCGCCACCATCGACGCGGCCCACGCCCTGGCCCGCTCCCTGAACGCCCAGGCGGTGGTCAGCGTGGGCGGCGGCAGCGTCATCGACACCGGCAAGGCCCTGTCGGTGCTCTTGAAGCACGGCGGCCAAGCCGGGGACCACGTGGCGGTGCTGCGGCTCACCGGCCCGGTGGCCCCCCACCTGGTGGTGCCCACCACCGCCGGCACCGGCAGCGAGGTGACCAACGTGGCGGTGATCAAGAACCAGGCGGTGGGCCGCAAGGTCTACATCATCGAGAACGCCATCTATCCCAACCTGGCGGTGCTGGACCCGCTTTTTGTCAAGAGCCTGCCACCCATGCTCACCGCCGGCACCGGCCTGGACGCCCTGACCCACGCCCTGGAGGCGGTGATGAGCGTGCGCTCCAACCCGGTCTGCGACGCCCAGGCTTTCCACGCCATCCGCCTGATCGCCAAGAACCTGCCCCGCTGCGTGGAGTCCGGCGAGGACCTCCAGGCCCGCCAGGAGATGCAGGTGGCCGCCACCCTGGCCGGCTGGGCCTTCACCGTGGCCCAGGTGGGCCTGGCCCACGCCATCGCCCACAGCCTGGGCGCGCTCTACAACCTGCCCCACGGCAGCGCCTGCGGCCTGGTGCTGCCCCACGTGATGCGCTTCAACGCCGAATACTGCACCGAGGCCCTGGTGGAGGCGGCCAAGGCCCTGGGCCTGGACGTCGCCGGCCTGGAGCCCCTGGCGGCGGCCTTGAAGGCGGCCGACGGCGTGGCCGAGCTGATGGCCCGCCTCGGCCACCCCACCCGCCTGCGCGACATGGGCGTGCCGGAGGAGGCGGTCTTCGAGGCCTCGGCCCACGCCGTGGCCGACCCGGCCTGCATCTTCAACGCCCGGCCGGTGAGCGACCCCGGTCAGGTGGCCGAGGTGTTGGAGGCGGCCTGGTAGCGGAAATCATGCCCCCGGACCGCGAGTGCGGGGCGCTTGGGTCGGCGAACAACGGTCCGGACCGGCCAAACCTCACCCGGACCTGGCGAATTACATCTTGGCAAGGAGTTGGAAATGGGATTCAAGAATTTTCCTGATGGAGCCACCGCCCTGGCGGTCTGCGTGGAGACCTTCAAACGCGCCGCCGAGGTGCCCGAGATTCGCAGCGCCATGCTGGACCTGAACCAACTGGTGATGTTCGACTACACCCAGGACGACCCGGTGGCGGCCTTTTTCGTGGATGGCCGGGGCGGCGAGATCAAGGTGGGCGCGGGCAAGCCCGAGGAGAAGCCGGACGTGACCATCATCACCGGCCTGGACACCGCCCACAAGGCCTGGTCCAACCAGCTCAACCCGATGATGGCCATGGCCCTGGGCCAGATCAAGGCCAAGGGCTCGGCCGCCAGCCTGCTCAAGCTGGCCCCGGTGCTCAAGCTCCTGGCCCCCATCTACAACCAGGCCCGGGCCGACCAGGGCCTCAAATAAGCCGGGTGCCCCCGGCTGGGGGTACACGGGTCGGGTGACGCTGGACCCTGAACCGACCTCACCCGCTCCCGTCGATACCTCGTCAGGGCGAAAAACCAAAACGGGCGGGGATAAACCCCGCCCGTCTTGATCGCCGCGCCACCCCGCGACCAAAGCCGAAGCCGGCCCCCAATCTCCCCATCACGCCTTTCTTTTGGAAGGGGGGTGCGGGGGGCCGGGGTCCCCAGCCAGCTTCGCTGGCTGGGGTGACGATAACTATTTCTTTGGTCCCCCAAAGAAATTGATTCCCCCGTGCTTTCTCCCCTCCCTACCCCAGCGCCTTTTCCAGCGCGCGCAGGGCGGCGGCGCGTTGGCCTTGCAGTCCGGCGGCGGCTTGTTGGAAGCGTTCCTGGAGCTGGGGGTGGCTGGCGGGGTTGGGGTGGACGGCGCTGCCGGAGAGCCCCTCGGCGGCCAGGGTGGTGGTCAGTTCGGTGGCCAGTTGGCGGCTGACCTCGATGGCCACGCTCTCCTCGGCCTTGAGCACCTGGGCCAGGTCCTTGGCCGCCTCCTGGGCGGGATGGCCGGTGGTGAGCATGATCAAGCTGGCCAGGGCGGCGCGGTTGCCGGCGGTTATCTCTTCCAGGAGGGATTCGCCAGCGGCGGCGAAGGCGCCTTCGGCCTCGGCTCCGCCGAGCTGGTCGATGAGGCCCCGCAGCTCGCTGGGGGCCAGTTCGCCCATGGCGGCGCGACGGGCCCAGGCCTTGCCCTGGCGGCGGCCCTCCTCGCGGCGCTCCTGGTCCTTGTCGGCGCTACCCAGGGCGGCGGCCCGCTCCAGGGCGATTTCCAGGCTGCTCTTGATCTCGGCCATGGCGGCTCTCCTCGTGGCTCGGTTTGGGGCGAATTATAGCGCATCGGCCGCGAAAAAGACGGGAGGCCGCCGATTGGCGGCCTCCCGTCGCACACACGCGAAGGAATCGGGCGGAGGCTATTCCTCCTCCTCGTCCTCTTCCTCGTCCTCCAGCACCACGCCCAGGGCTTCCCACTGCGCGGCGGCCTCGGCCTCGGCCTTGGCCACCTCCTCCTCGCTCCAGGGCTCGATGATGATGGACTCGGCCAGCAGCTCCCAGAGGTAGAAGGTCTCGATGTGCAGGTCGAATTCTTTGGTCAGGGCCTTCATGATCTGGTCGCGGCAGTTATGGCAGGGTGCCACCACCAGTTCGGCTCCGGTGTTGGCGATCTGCTCGGCCTTCTTGCGGCCGTAGTAGAGGCGCTCGTTGGCGTAGGGCATGGCCCAGGCGCCACCGCCGGCCCCACAGCAGAAGTTGTTCTCCTTGGTGGGGTAGGTGTCCACCCACTTTTCGCAGATCTGGTCCACGATCCAACGGATCTCGTCGTAATAGCCGTGGCCGAAGGCCTTTTCGGACTTGCGGCCGTAGTTGCAGGGGTCGTGGACCGTCACCAGCTTGTCGGCGAACTTCTGGCGGTCGATCTTGACCCGGCCCTCCTTGATGTACTCCATCATGAGCTCAAAGACGTTCATGACCTTGAACTCGGTGAAGGCCTCGGGGAACCACTTGGTGAGACTAAGCCTAGTCCCATAGTAGGCGTGGCCTCACTCGGGTAGGAGCAGGACTTCCGCTTTCAGCCGGCGCGCGTTTTCCAGCACCCGGCGGGCCTGCTCTTTCATGGACTCGTCGTCGCCGCCAAAAAGGCCCCAGGTCACGCCTTCCCAGTTCTCGCTGGAGACGGTCCAGGACTCGCGGGCGGCGTAGTAGATCTTCCACCAGAAGCGCATGTCCTCGGGCTCGCCGAAGGGCTCCTTGGAGTTGATGGTGGTGATGACCCGGGCGCCGACCTTGTCCACCGGCACGTAGAACCCGGGGCAGCACTCGCTCATCTCCTCGATGCCGACCTCGGCCAGGAGCTGGACGAAGTCGTCCTTGGGGATGCCCAGGTTGTTGCCGCGCTGCATGGACATCATGGTGCCCTTGTGGATCGGTCCGGGCACCTTGTCGCGCTCGCGCAGGCCGCGGGCCCGGCGCATCATGGCCAGGATTTCCACCCCCATGGGGCAAGCGCGCTCGCAGCGGCCGCAGAGGGTGCAGATCCAGGGGAACCTGGAGTTGATCAGTTCATCGTCCAGACCCAGGGCGGCCATGCGCACCGCCTTGCGCGGGTCCATGCCGTCCACCCCCGTGACCGGGCAGCCGCCGGCGCAGGTCCCGCAGGTCAGACATACGTCCGCCCACTTGGGGTCAACGCGGAGCTTGCTCTCGCGTTTTCCCAGCTTGATCGGCTCTTGGCTCATGCTCGTCTCCCTATTTCGCTTATCGGGGGACAGTTTCCGCCCGCGCCGCGGCCGGTCCTCCCCGGTCCTTGCTTCCGAAGCCCGCCCAACCGGCCCCGCGGCCCGCCCTTGGCGAGGGCTTATTGAATTTTAAATTAATTCCCACCAAACAGCAAAGGTTATACCGATCATCCAAGGAAGCCGGTAGACATCCCTCGGTGCCTAGTATTCCCTGGGCAGTTTGTCGAGCTGGGCCTTGGTGAAGACCGGTCCGTCCTTGCAGACGTATTCCGGGCCCACGTTGCAGCGG
>JAIUYB010000185.1 GCA_020216625.1 Desulfarculus sp. | reverse complement strand
CCCAGCACGTCCAGCTCCACCCCCTGGCCGGTCTGGGGGTGGATGACGGTCTGGGAGAGCACCGAGAGGGCGCGGTCCTCCAGGACGTTGTCGGGGTGATATCGGTGCTGCAGGTAGTGCACCTTGAGAATCACCACCTTGCGGTCCCGGTCCACGAAGTAGCCGCCATCGGCCAGGGCCTGCTCGCCCTCCTTGCGTTCGCAGTGGGCCGCCACCAGGGCCACCTTGCTCACCCGGGGCAGGCGGGCCGGGGCCCCCAGGCTGGTCAGGGTGGTGATGGCCCGGTCGCTGTTGCCCAGCACCTTGACCGCGAAGCGCTCGCGGCGGCGCATCAGGCGGCGGGCGAAGAGCGCGGCCGAGGTGTGACGCTCGCCGCAGATGGGAAACCCGCTCTGCTCCATCAGGAAGCGATAGACGAACAAGCGGTTGGCGGCATAGCGGGCGTTGTCGCCCTGGCTGAACTTGCCGATGCTGCGGCCCAGGCGGCGGATCTCGCCGTCCAGGTCCGAGGGGAAAGAGGCGAAGACCCCAGCCAGGTAAAAGGCCCCGGATTCGTCCCGGGCCATGACGTGCCCCCGGTCCATGCGCGAAAGCAGGGGCAGCAGTTGGGTGTAGCGGCTAAATACGGTGAGGGCCTTGCGCCCCATGGTCTGCTCCAGCTCCGGCAGCAGGTTGCGGGGCAGACGCTCGCGCAGCACCGCGCGATTGGCCGCGACCCGGCCCGGATCCGGAGGTTGGCCCTCGGGTAAAAGCTGGTCGTACTGAAAACCCTCGTCCTGATAGGAAAGCTGGCGGTCCAGAACCACCATGCCGAAGGCGGGCAGATCCTTGTACTCAATCAGGGGGGCGTCGAAGGCCGGGATCAGCTCGCGGGGCTCCACCAGGGGGTAGTCGGCGTTATAGGCCGCCAGCAGGCCGGCCTCCACGTGCACATAGTCCAGCACCCGCAGCAGATGCTCCAGGTCGGCGTTGGGCGGCGGAACCGAGCACAGCTCCCACAAAGGAGTGCCCTGCACCTTCACCTCGCTGAAATACCTCTCGCTGTCCGCCATTTCCCAACCCAATCGACCGGGAGCGCTTCCCTATGACGGCCGCGCGGCGGCCGTGGTGAACATCGGCGTGTCCGGTTCGCTCCCCCGGGGCTAAGGGATTGAAATGCTTGTACCACGCTGGAAATGTCCGGTCAACCGCGCAAAAACGTCGCGATTATGACCGCTCAGGTTGACAGTCGGTCGGCCCTCTGTTATTAATCATCGGCGCGGGGCTGTAGCTCAGCTGGGAGAGCGCATGACTGGCAGTCATGAGGTCGTCGGTTCGATCCCGATCAGCTCCACCACCGCCTGAAATCAGGGCCGACCGGAAACGGTCGGCCCTGCCGCGTTTGGCCCCGGGCTCGCAAGCCCGTTTCCCGGGCGCGATCCCAAAAGCCATGCGCCCGCGCCCTGGCGGGCGGCCGACGCCGGTCCAGCCCGCCAGCGGACGGCTCGACCCACCCTCGCCGCCATCACCGCCCTCCCACCGGCGCGACAAGGTATTGACCGCTGGCGATCATCGCCTGGCGCCCACCGCGCCGGGGCCGTCCTGGCCGGATTGGGCGGAGGCGATGGCCGCCTCCACCCGAATCGCCCAATTAGCGGAAGGGCTAATCCGATTGCACAAAAGAATGAGTGGGTATTCAGTAATTGTATTGACAGGAAATATTCTAATACCTATCATCGGAAGCTGTTTTTTAGCGGTGGATTGTGCAACGCCGCCATAGCGCGGAGGGCCTGCCCCATCCGACCCGGCCTTGCTTCCGGCGGGCCGTTGTCCTTCCGCCCCGCAAAGCGCCGCCAAGCGTCATCCAACGACCTGAAACCGCGGGAGGACTGCCCCATGCGATCGCGTTCTGTGCTTGTGCCGCTATTCCTGTGCCTGGTGATCTCCCAGCCCGCCGTGGCCCGCGCGGCCGACGATTGCTCCACCGCCGCCTTGAAGGCCCAGGTGGAAAAAGGCGCGGCCATCTTGGCCCAGAAGGGCGCGGTCGGCCTGGAGGAGGTCAAGGCCCTGCGCTTCTGCAATGGCCAGGGCTACCTCTACGTGGTGGACGAGCACGGCGTGGTGTTGATGCACCCGGTGGCCCCCCACCTGGTGGGCAAGAACCAGTCCGCCCTCAAGGACGCCAACGGGAAACTGTTCGCCCTGGAGCTTCTGGACAGCTGCCGCAAGAGCGGGGAGGCCTGGATCCACTACCTGTGGCCCAAGCCCGGCGAGAAAACGCCCGCCGACAAGTGCGGCTATGGCAAGCGGACCACCCTGGAGGGCAAGCCGGTGACCGTGGCCTCGGGCCTGCACGACATTCCGGCCAGCCAGTGCGGCCAGTGACCATCTCGTTTCATTCGCGCCACGCCTGAACAGCCTCGGGGCGGCCCCGCCAACGTCCGTCTTCGGGCCGCCCCTGGTTAAAACATCTGTCGGTTTCCGGCCTGCCCCCAATGCTGGCCGGAGGTGGGGAACGAAGATGAAGCTTTCCTGGAACCGTTTTTCCCTTACCTTCCGCATCATGATGGGCTTCGGCTCCATTTTGGCCCTCTTCGCCCTGGGCATGGGCGTCAGCCACCTGGGCCTGGGCCGGCTGTCCCAGGGATCGGCCCAGGAGCGGCTGCTCTCCGGCTTGACCGGCAGGATTCTGGAAGCCAACCTGGCGATGCGCGATTACCGTCTCTTGAACGACGACAACCAGGCCGGGCAGTTTGACCGGGAGGTGAGCCAGTTGCGCCAGGGACTGTCGGCCCGGGTGGAGTCCGGCGGCGACCAGGCCGCGGCCCAGGCCAACCAGGCCGTCTTGGAGCACCTGGACCGTTTCCAGAAGGCCTTCCAGCAGATGCAGGCCAATCGCAAGCGCCAGCGCGAGATTTCCGCCCAGGCCGCCAATCTCTCCGACGAGATCAACCAGGCGGTGGAAAAGGGCATCCGCAAAGAGATCGAGCAGCGCAACAACATGGCCGCCATCCAGGGTGACGTCCTGAGCACCAACCTGGTGGAGCTTTTGTCCCTGTCCAACGCCTTTCGCGAGCGTTTCCTGGAATCCCAGGTGGCCGAAAACCGCTACCTGCTCTATCAGGACCCCGAGGCCCTGAAGGCGGTGGCCGCCAGCCGCGACCGGGCCGACCAGATCCAGAAAAACCTGCTCAAAATGATTGATTTCGCCAAGATGGAGAGCGCCGAGAACGACTTCCAGGCCACCGGCGCCAAGCTGGTCAAGGTTCGCGACCAATACCAGGCCGTCATCGCCGAGCTTTTCGAGCTGCGCCGTCAGGACGACCAGCTCACCGCCCAGGCCACCGCCGCCGGCAAGCAGGCCCACGACCTACTGAGCCAGCAGGCCGACGCGGTCAGCCAAAACATGGCCGGCCTGGAGCGCCAAACCGGGATCATCCTGCTGGGCCTGTTGGCGGTGGGCCTGGTTCTGGGCCTGGGCGGGGCCGCGCTCCTGACCCGCTCCATCTCGCGCCCCCTGAACCTGGCCATCGAGAGCCTGCGCGAAAGCGCCGACCAGGTCCATCTAGCCTCCGACCGCATCTCCAGCGGCGGCCAGGTCCTGGCCCAGGGATCCTCGGAACAGGCGTCCTCCCTGGAGGAGACCTCCGCCGCCCTGGAGGAGCTGTCATCCATGACCCAGGCCAACGCCGACAACGCCGGCCAGGCCCTGGACATGACCGGCAAGGTGGAGCGGGTGATCGCCGAGGCCAAGGCGGCCATGACCGAGCTGACCGGCGACATCAAGGACATCCAGGGGGCCAGCCAGCAGATCATCAAGATTGTCAAGGCCATCGACGAGATCGCCTTCCAGACCAACCTGCTGGCCCTGAACGCGGCGGTGGAGGCGGCCCGGGCCGGCGAGGCCGGGGCCGGCTTCGCGGTGGTGGCCGAGGAGGTCCGCAACCTGGCCCAGCGGGCCGGCGAGGCGGCCAAGAGCACCGCCCAACTGGTGGAGGACACGGTCAGCAAGATCGGCCGGGGCAACCAGTTGGTGGGACAAACCAATCAGGCGTTCCAGGGCGTGGTGGAGGGGGCCGGCGGCCTGGCGGTGCTGGTCCGGGAGATCTCCTCGGCCACCTCCGAGCAGGCCCAGGGCCTGGGCCAGGTCAACCAGGCGGTCTACGAGATGGACAAGGTGACCCAGACCACCGCCGCCAACGCCGAGGACATGGCGGCCGAGGCCATGCAACTGGTGGCCCAGGCCGAGGTGCTGCATGACATGGTGGCCAGCTTGATGGGCTTGGTGCGGGGCGATGGAGATCGGGCCGCGGTCGCCGCCCTGCCCGCGCCCGGGGGCGCCGCGGACCTCCCGGCCCTGCCCGAGCCAAACTAGACCCCAATTTTGGTGAATATTCCTCCGGGCCGCCCCACCAGGGGACGGCCCGGCGGTCTTTTGGGGCCTTGGTTCAGGCCGCGCCGGGCAAGAGCACGGTGAAGGTGGCGCCCTTGCCGGGCTTGCTCTTGACCTCGATCCGCCCTCCGGCCGCGCTGACGATGCGGTCGCAGATGCTTAGCCCCAGGCCGGTGCCCTGGCCAGGGGGCTTGGTGGTGAAAAAGGGGTTGAAGATCAGGGGCAGGTTCTCGCGGGGGATGCCCGGTCCGCTGTCGGTCACGCTGATGCGCACCCAGCCCTCCCGGGCCCGGGTCTTGACCACCAGGCGCCCGCCCTGGTCCATGGCCTGGGCCGCGTTCATGACCATGTTCAGCACCACCTGCATCAACTGGTCGCGGTCCATGTTCACCGGCGGCAGGTTGCGGGCCAGGTCGCGTTCGATGCGCACGTTGCCCTGCATCAGGCGCTTGCTGGTGAAGAACATGTTCAGCACCGCCTCGATGGCCTGGTTTACCTCCATGGCCTGGCCCAGGTAGGGGCTGGGGCGGGAGTAATCCAACAAGTCCCTTATGATGCGGTGGATGCGTTCGGCCTGGCTGGCGATGGCGGTGGCGAACTCCTTGCGGGTGGCGTCGTCCACCCCGTCCTTGGCCAACAGCTGGGCATAGCCGCTGACCGCCGACAGGGGGTTGCCGATCTCGTGGGCCACCCCGGCGGCCAAAATTCCCACGCTGGCCAGCTTCTCGGCGTGCATCAACTGGCGCTCCAGCACCCGGCGGCGGGTGACGTCGCGCACCATGGCCAGAAGCTCGCCCCGAGGTTCCAGGGGCGTCAGGCTGACCAGGGTCAGGAAGGCCGCGCCGGAGGGGTTGGTCATCTCCAACTCCTCGCCAACCCTCTGGCCCTGGGCCATCAACAGCCTGGCCCGGGCGGGGTCGGCGAACAGCCCGGCCAGGGGACGGCCGGTCAACTGCTCCCGGTCCAGGCCGAACTCGGCCGCCGCTTGGTTGGCATAGGTGATCAGGCCCTGGGGGTCGGCGATCAGGATCAGGTCGCTGGCGGTGTCCAACAGGCGTTGCAGGTATTCCCGGGCCTGGTGGGCCTCCAGCTCGCTGGCCAAAAGGCGCTGGTTGATCTCCCCCAGTTGTTCGATGAGCCGGGCGTTGGATAGCGCCGCCGCGGCGTGGTCGCAGAGGATGGTCAGGCTGCGGGTGTGCTCCACCCCGAAGGCGTTGGCGGTGGCGCTGACCAGGAGCATGGCCCCCAGGATCTCCTGGCGGGCCACCAGGGGCAGCACCAGCAGCGAGGCGGGACG
>JAIUYB010000184.1 GCA_020216625.1 Desulfarculus sp. | reverse complement strand
GATGATATCGGCCGGGATCTGGTCCAGGTTCAGACGGCGGTACTTGGTCTCGTAATAGGGCACGCCGTCGATGAGGATCAGGGCCTTCTCCTGGTCCAGGCCGTAGATCTGCACCGTGGGCTCGTTCTTGCGGTTGGTGCTGACGATCACGCCGGGGGCGTGGGACAGGGCCTCGGCCACGGTCTTGCTGTTGGTGGCCTCGATCTCGGCTTCGCTCAACTCCTGGCTGATGGAAACCTCGCTGGTTTGCCCTCTGTCGCCGGCCACCACCAGATCGCCCAGATTATAGGGCTCGAAACGTCCCGGGCTCGCCTCCTCGGCCGCCAACCCGCAGGGCGCGCCCAGGGCCAGCAGCAGGCATAACGCCAACCCCGCCACAACACTTCTAGTCATGAATTTCTCCTCGTCCAGATTCCGGGGGAACCGAATCGCCTTGCGTTATTTTATTATTACTATAACGCTAGGCACGCCTATACCCGCAGAAGGGCTGGCGCCGCTGCCCGCCACCTGGTCGGCGGACGGTCCAGCAAGCGCCTCAAGGGGCCTTATAGCATACAAACTATAACGCCCCAAGAAAATTAATCAGGAATCTAACTCAGCTCGCGGCGGGAGATCCAATCGCGGAAGTCATCCACCAGACGCCAGAATTCGGTCACCAGCTTCTCGCCGGCCGGGGTCAGGCGCGCGCCTCCCCCGCCAGGTCCGCCGGTTTGCTTGGTCACCAGCTCCTGGCCGGCCAGGCAGTTCATCTCCTCCACCAGACCCCAGGCGTGGCTGTAGCTCATCCCCATGGAGCGGGCCGCGGCCGAGAGGCTGCCGTGCTCCACGATGCGCTCCAGCAGGACCACCCGCCCCCAGGACAGGAAGGTTTTGCCGTTCTTCTCAAGCCACAGACGGCCCTTGAGTTGCAGGCCATCCCCTCCCTGGCTGGGACCGACGGCCAGGGCGTTCTGGTCAACGGGCGCTTTGGCCTTGGGCATGGGCTCCTCCCAGGCAAATAGGGCCAAAAACTGGGTTTGGGTGAACCGATTATAGAGGCATGACCGTCCCGGGGCAATCCGGGACAGCGCCCGCCCCGCGAGTCTCCGGCTTTGGCAGGCCCAGGGCCTTGCCCTATAATGGACATCGCCCCCAACGCCACCCCCACGGGGAAGCCCATGCCCTGGCTCGTCACCCTGGGCCTGATCCTGGCGGTCTGGCTGGCCCCGACCAGCCCAGCCCAGGCTGGCACCATCAGCCTCAGCACCACGGTCACCGCCAGCGTGGCCGGCCAAAGCCTCCGGGTGGAGGTTAGCCTGCTCAATCAGGGCGACGAGGCCGCGCGCGATCTCGCCCTGTCGCTCACGGCGGCCGGCAAGCAGATCGAGGCCCCGGGACCAACGAGCCTGCCGCCGCACCAGCCTTGGCGCACGGTCCTGGAGCTGCCCCTCCTCCTGACGCTGCCCGGCAGCTATCCCGCCCTGGTCACGGTGCGCTTCCACGATCTCAACGGCTATGCCTTCAGCTCCCTGGCCCACGGCCTGTTCGACCTGGGGTCCTCCGCCCCGTCTGGAGTGAGCGCCCAAGGTTTCCCCGGCCGGGTGATCGGCGACGGGAAGCTGCGCTTCGAGCTGACCAACGCCGACCAGGCGCCCCATGCCGTCAATCTGCGGGCAATCGCGCCCGAGGAACTATCCCTGGAGCAGCCCCCGCCCCGCCTGGAGCTGGCTCCGGGGGGCGGCCGCGGCCTGGACCTGACCGCGCGCAACCTGGCGGCCCTGGCCGGGGCCAGCTATCCGGTGCTGCTGCTCCTGGAGTACGACCATGACGGCCGACACCACAGCGCGGTGGCCGTGGCTCCGGTCAGGGTGGAGGCCCCGCCGGACTTGGTGCGCGAAGCGGTCCCCTTTCTCTATGCCCTGGCCGGACTGCTCCTGGCGGCCATGATCGGGCTGCAACTGCGCGCCCGCCGCGCCCCGGGTTCAACCGCATGACCTCTCCCCGCGCCACACGCTGGAGCCAGTCCGCCGTGGACCTGACGGTGCTGCTGGGCTGCTGGGGCCTGCTGCTTTGCTACTTCCCTCCCAGCCTGCTCCGCTTGGACACCATCACCACCGGCGGCGACACCGGCAGCCATTTCCTCACCGCCGATTACCTGGCCCGCCAGCTCTTGCCCCAGGGCCGGGTGGTGGGCTGGTTCCCCGGCAACCTGGCCGGTTTCCCCCTGTTCCAGTTCTACTTTCCCCTGCCCTTCCTGGTCATGGCCGGTCTGTCTTATCTGGGCCTGCCCCTGACCATCGCCTTCAAGCTGGTCTCGGCCGCCGGGGCCTTCATCATCCCCCCGGCCGCCTATCTGGCCCTGCGCCTGGCCGGCCGGCCCTTCCCCGCCCCGGCCTTGGCCGCCGCTTTCAGCCTGCTGTTCCTGTGCAACGAGACCAACTCCATGTGGGGCGGCAACCTGCCCAGCCTGCTGGCCGGCGAGATCGGCTACTCCATCGGCCTGGGCCTGCTCCTGATCTACCTGGGGGCTGTCCAGGGCGACATCGATCACCGCCGACACCCGATACGTAACGCCCTGCTGCTGGCCCTGGTGGGCCTGGCCCATGGCTGCACCCTGATGTTCGGGGTGCTGGCCGGGGTGGTCTGGCTTTTCCACCGCGACCTGGTCCGGCGCGGGATGTATCTGCTGAAAACCTACGCCCTGGCCTTCTGCCTGCTGGGCTTCTGGATCGTGCCCCTGATTCTCTTCGCCGGCTACAACACCACCCACAACATGGTCTGGATCATAGAGAAGTGGCAGGAGGCGGCCCCCCCGATCCTGATCCCGCTGCTGGCCTTGTGCCTGGTCCATCTGGCCTGGGGTGTGGCCCGCTGGCGGCGAGGGCGGCCGGGTCTGGGCGGGGCGGGCCTGCACCTGGGCTTCATCGGCCTGAGCCTGGTGCTCTACCTGGTGGCCTTCCACCTCAACGTCATCGACATCCGCTTCTTGCCCTTCGCCTGGCTGGCCCTGATTCCCTGGGCGGCCCTGGCCGGGGCCGACCTGTCCCGCGCCCTGGCCGGCCGGACCCTGCTGCCCCTATTGGGCCTAACGCTCTGCCTGCTCTGGGTGGCCCACGCGGTGGAATACATCCCCAAATGGGTGGACTGGAACTATCGCGGCTATGAGCTGGCCCGGGGCTGGCCCGATTTCCAGCGCCTCAACGCCTATCTCAGGGGCGGATTGGGCGACCCGCGAGTGCTGCACGAACACGCCGACAGCTTGCAAATTACCGGCACCACCCGGGCCTTCGAGAACCTGATGCTGTTCAGCGGCCGGGCCGGCATGGAGGGGCTCTACATCCAATCGTCGCTCAACTCGCCGTTTGTCTATTACCTCCAGTCCCAGACCAGCCAAACCCCCACCACCCCGCTGCCGGGCATCAACTATTCCCGCTTCGACCTGGCCGCGGCCCACGCCCGGATGGTGCTCTACAACGTGGGTCAGTTCGTGGCCGTGTCCGAGGCCACCCGCCAGGCGGCCGAGGCCAGCCCGGGCTATCGCTTGGAGAAACAAATCGGACCCTACGCCGTCTTTCGGGTGGAGGGCAATCCCGGCCGCTACGTGACGCCCGTGGATTACAAGCCAGTGCTGGTGCTGGGTGATGATTGGAAGCCAAAAGCCTTTCAGTGGTACCGACGGGGTGACTTCGCCACGCCCCTGGTCTTCCAGGACCACGAACGGCCCGGCGACCGGGATCGCTTCGCGGCCATCGTGCGCGAATTGCCGCCCGAGCCGCCCCGGGTGGCCCTGCCGCCCGCGCCAGAGGTGCGGGAAACCATCGGCCCGGACCGCATCGAGATCCAGACCCCGGGCCGGGGGCCGCTGTTGATCAAGGTCAGCTATCACCCCAATTGGCGGGTGGAGGGGGCCGAGCGAGTGCACCTGGCCGCGCCGGCCTTCATGCTGGTCTACCCCACCGCCGACCGGGTGGTGCTGACCTACGGCCAGACCTGGCCCAACTATCTGGGGCAGGCTCTGACCATCCTGGCTGGCCTCTGCCTGCTGCTCAACCTGCCCGGGTTGCGGGAATGGCCCTTGTTCGCCAGGCTGCGGAGTCTGGCGTTCATCCCTCTGGAGGCTCTCACCACCAGCCTGGAAACCGCCCTGACCCGACCCCTGGCCTGGCTGGGCCGCCACGCCCTGGTCGCCGGCTTGGCCGGGTGCCTGGTCCTGGCCGGGCTGCTGGGGCTGTATCTGCACCTGGGCGGCAAGGTGGACGCGGGCATCGCCCTGCAACGCGGCCTGGAGCGCTTCCGGGCCCAGGACTACGCCGGGGCCGAGCCCTGGTTCCGCCACGCGGCCACCCGCTGGCCCTATTCGCCGGTGGTGGACCAGGCCCTGAACCATTGGGCCCTGTGCTACTATCTGCGCCAACAATACCCCGAGGCCCTGGCCATCCACCGCCACCTGGTGGACGCCTACCCCGAGTCCCCGGCCGCGCCCGAGGCCCTCTACCACATCGGCCACTGCCAGCGCGCCCTGGGGAGGCTGGACCAGGCCCGGCGGGCCTATCAAGAGGTCGTGGAAAAATTCCCGGCCAGCGCCTGGGCCGGACACGCCCGGGAACGCCTGCGGGAGATGGCCCGCGACGGCAAGTAGGGAACGGCTACCCGGAAGACCGCTTCAGGCCACCATGCACCGGCCGTCCCCGCAGATGGCATTGCCACCACAGACGTCCCAGCCAGGCGAAACGATAGAACCCCTCGTGCAGCAGGCGGAAGCGGGAGCGTCGGGTGTCGTGGCAAACCACCGGCACCTCGCTCACCGCCTGGCCCTGGCGATGGGCGCAAAAGATCAGGTTGGCCACGTAGGCGGTGTTCCAGTCGATGGCCTGGCGATTGGCCCGCAGCCAATCGGTGCGAAAGCCCTTGGCCCCCAGGGAGTAGTCCTGATAAGGCAGGCCCAGGAACCGCCGCGCGCATAAAATGTAGACCCCCGAGCCCAGGACCCGCCACCAGACCCGCTCCTGGCGGCCCTGCTGCTTGCTGCCCACCACCACCGCGTGGCGCTCCAAAAGGTCCAGCGCCCGGTCCACGAACTCCAGCTCGGTGGAGAGGTCCAGGTCCAGGGTGATCAGCTTGGGCGCGGTGATCAGCTCCAAGGCCCGGTCCAAGGCCCGGCCCGGCCCTCTTTGCGGCAGATGAAAAAAGCGCAGGCGGGGCTCCTGGGCGGACAGCTTCGCCCCCAGTTCCGGGGTGGCGTCCATGGAGCCGTTGCTGGCGATGATCAGCTCGAAATCGGGCGTGATGGCCTGCAGGTGTTCCACCAGGCGCTGGCAATGGGGCCGCAGGAGAGCGGCCTCGTCGAGCACCGGGATGAAGACCGCGAATTCAGGCAAGGTTGGCCTCCCCCGAGGACGGTCCCAGATGCCGTGCCCGGGGGTCCCAGCCGCCGTGGTGCCGCTGGTTCACAGGCCCGATCCCGGCCGGCCGTCCTTGCGGATGCGCCAGAAATGCACCAGGCACAGCACCAACGTCAATCCCGGCAGGGCCAGGCAGTGCAGCACGTAGAAGCGCAACAGAGCCGTCTCGCCCAGGGTGTCCCCGCCCAGCAGAAGCCGTTGAAAAAGCCCGCCCACCCCGGGGATGGCCCCCAACAGGCCGCCCACCACCGAGGCCGCGGCCTGGGTGGCTCCGTCCCAGCGCAGGATGTAACCGCTGAGGT
>JAIUYB010000183.1 GCA_020216625.1 Desulfarculus sp. | reverse complement strand
GGCTTGGGCGCGGCGGCGCCGGCCACCGGGGCGGCCTTGGGACGGTCGACCTTGACCTTCTCCTTGGCGGGCCCGCGGGCGGCCAGGAGCTTGTCCATATAGCCCTTGACCAGGGCCACGGTCTTGGGATGGCGCAGGATGATGATGTCGCCGCCGGCCATCAGGAAGGAGATGGCGGCGCAGGTCTCCATCAGCACGCCGCGCATGGAGCTGTCGCCCAGCTCGGGGGCGTCGGCGTCGCTGAGTTTGGCCTCCTTGGACTTCCAGACCTCGTTGCCCACGTTGTTGATCATGGGCAGCACCAGCTTGTCGTCCTCCTGGACCAGGGCGGCCATGCGGATACGTTCCATGACCGAGTAGGAGTACTCCATGCCGTAGCCCAGACCGCCGGTGGTGGGATCGATGACGATCTTGTCCAGGGGCACGCCCAGGTTGCTCAGCAGGATGTTGAGCTGCTTGGCCAGGTTCACGTCGATGGGCGAGGAGGCGATGATGGAGTGCTTGTAGGCCAGGGCGGCGGCGCCGATGGCCTTGTGGTTGGATTCCTCCACCGGGCCCAGCAAGAGGCTCTTGCCCTGGTGGTCCTCGGCGATTTTCTTCAGCACCTCGGCGTCTTTGTTGCCATTGGCCGAGCCCCAGATGATCAGGGGCACGTCGATGGCGGCCAGCACCTTGCCGACCGTGGCCGAGGCGGATTCGGGCGAGGCGTCCTCGCCGTTGGGATCGGTGGACTTGAGCTGGAGCACGATGGCCTCGGCTCCGTACTGGTCCACGCATTTCTTGGCCCAGGCGGCCGGATCCCCCAGGACGTCGGCGAACGGCTCACTGCAGGCCGCCGGCCAGTCGTCGGGCTTGATGTCCCACACTTCCATGGCCAGCACCGGCTTGCGGGGCATGACGCCTTCGAAGGTGTGGAAGGGGTAGGCCGTCTCGCCGCCCACGGTCAGCGCCTTGGGGCCCTGGCCGAGGGTCACCTCCATGATCTTGCCGGAGTAGGAGACTTTAGGAATTTCGAAGGCCACCGCAACTCCCTCCGCTGCTAAAGTGGTGTAGTTGGCTAAAAATTACGCGCCTGACGGCTCCCCGACCCACCGCGCCCACTCAAACGCGGATGGGTTAGCCGTCAAGGCCCTGTATCTCCTGGTTTTTCTTCGCGCCGGCCCGGGACGCCCCGCTCCGGCCCCAGCCTGACCCGCGTCCCCTTCAGCCCCGGCCAGCTCCGCGCCGGACCCATGGAGGGAACCCAACCCGTCGCGCTTTGTGCGCAGCGGTACATGTCAGGCCGAAAAAAATCGCGTTGTTCCTCAAATATTCAGGAAAAGGCGGGTTCACGCTAGTACATTCCCCAAGGCCTGTCAAGGAAAAAGCTCCGATTGCACAATACGCCCTTATCCTCTGTTTTTACTAATCAATCCCCGCCTAAACCCCCCCGGTGCTCCTAGGCCTTGTGCCCGGCCAAAAGGCGATCGAAGGTGGCGAAAGCGGCCTTGACCACCGGGTTGTCGGCCGGCAGTTGGCTGGTGGGCTTGCCCTGCTGGTCAAAGGCGGCCAGCTGGGGGTCGTCGGGGATCCAGCCGGCCAGGTCCAGGCCCAGCTTGGCGATGCTCTCCAGTTGTTCGGGGGTGGGCTCCTGGCGGACCATGGTCAGGATGAGATGGCTTTCGCCCTTCAAGATGCCCATGTCCTTGGCCAGGTCCCGGGCCCGCTGGGCGGCGGTCAGCGAACGCAGGCTGGGGTCGCTGATGACCAGAAAGAGGTCGGCCTTCTGGGTGGTGACCCGGCTGATGTGCTCCAGGCCGGCCTCGTTGTCCACCACCAGGTAGCGGTAGTTCTCGGCCAGCTTGTCCATGCACTCGGTGAGCAGGTGGTTGGCGGCGCAGTAGCAGCCGGCGCCCTCGGGATGGCCCATGGCGATGAGGTCGAAGCCCTGGCTCTCCATCAGGCACTGGTTGACCTTCATCTCGATGAACAGGTTCTTGGTCATACCCTGGGATTGGCCCTTCTTCATGTTCTCGCGGGCCTCGCCCAGGGTCTCGGGAAGCTCCAAGCCCAGGACTTCATTAAGGTTGCTGTTGGCGTCGGCGTCCACGGCCAGCACTGGGGCCATGCCGTTCTCCACCAGGTAGCGGACCAACAGGCCGGCCACGGTGGTCTTGCCCACCCCTCCCTTGCCGGCGATAGCGATGGTGAAAGCCAAGATTCACTCCTTGTTTGATCTGGGGTCCGCGCGCCCGGAAGCCGCCCGCCCCACCGGTCCCGCCCGGGGAGGCCAAAGCCGACAATTGCGCGAAGGCAATAGCTTTTTGCTAGTCGATACTAGGTAAGGTAGAGGATTTGCCAGGGGCTGTCAAGCATCGTCGGTTACAGGTTGTGACTGGTAATGTTACAGACTGACACAACCGCCTTGACCTATCCTGTTTCCAAACATATGATAAGAAATGAGCCTGCCTCGGCACTCTGCCCGAGACCTCCGGTCGCGCCGGAGGGCGCCGAAAAGCTCGCGACGCCAGCCTCTATCCTTCGCACACCTCGGATATAATGGAGGATATCGCATTGGAAACCAACGCGTTATGGCGTGAAGCCCGGCAGCGGCTTCGGGCGTCGCTGGGGCAAAAGGACTTTGAAACCTGGTTGGACCCGGTGCGGTTGCGCCTGGACGACAACCGGGCTGTGCTTCAAGTGCCCAACCGTTTCTTCGCCTCGTGGATACGCGAGCGGTATTGGCAGTCGGTGAGCCAGGCCTTGAGTCAGAGCGCGGGGACGGATCTGGAGCTGGGCCTGGAGATCAGCCAGATGGAGGAGGCGGAGCGGGAGAAGGCGCCGGTGGTGCCCTTGCGGGCGGTGGCGCAGTTCAACGAGCCGCCGCTGCTCAATCCCATCTACACCTTCGACAGCTTCGTGGTGGGCAAGTGCAACGAGCTGGCCTTCGCGGCCTGCAAGGCGGTGGCCGACCAGCCGGGGCGGCAATACAACCCGCTGTTCATCTTTGGTGGTCCGGGCCTGGGCAAGACCCATCTGATCACGGCGGTGGGCAACGAGATTCTGAAGCGCCAGCCCGGGGCGGTGATCCACTACGGTTCGGCCGAGGGGCTGTCCAACGAGTTGATCCAGGCCATCCGCTTCGACGGCCTGGCCCGTTTTCAGGAAAAGTACCGCCAGGTCGACTGCCTGCTCCTTGACGACATTCATTTCCTGGCCGGCCGGGAGCGCACCCAGGAGGAGTTTTTCCACACCTTCAACGCGCTGTACCAGGCTGGCAAGCAGATCGTGGTGACCAGCGACAAGATGCCCAAGGAGATACCGGGGTTGGAGAAGCGGCTGCGCACCCGGTTCGAGTGGGGCCTGTTGGTGGACCTGCAGCCGCCGGACGAGGAGACCAAGGTCGCCATTTTGCAGAAGAAGGCGGCGGAGCGGGGCCTGGACCTGGCCCATCGGGTGGCCCATTTCCTCGCCCGCCAGCCGGAGGGCAACGTGCGGGTGCTGGAGGGTTATCTGACCCGGGTGATCGCCATCAGCAGCTTCCAGCAGGTGGAGGTGACGCTGGAATTGGTGCAGCGGGTGGTGGGTCCCCTGGTCAGCGAGCGCCAGGTGAGCATCGACGACGTGCTGAGCGCGGTGGCCCAGCAATATGGGGTCAAGGTGGCCGATCTCAAGGGTTCGCGCAAGACACGGGACGTGAGCCTGCCGCGTCAGGTGGCGATGTACCTGGCCCGGCGGTTGACCCGGGCCAGTTTCCCGGAGATTGGGCGCAGTTTCGGGGGCAAGGACCACTCCACGGTGGTCAAGGGGGTCAAGCGCATTCAGGAGCTGTTGCGGGAGAACCCGGAGTTGGCCGAGCAGGTGCGGGTGGCCGAGCGGGCCCTGACCGAGCGGCGGTTCATGGTGGGCCCCCGGCCGAGCGAGAGTGGAGTATAGAGGGCGTTAGCCCTTCCGGTGGGGAAAAGCCAGGAGACGGTGGAAAAAGCCGTCCCTGGCTTTTCCATTGATGCCAAGAAGTTATGGCGGTTTTCCACCAATGCCCCGGCCACCCTTTACTACAATTAATTAAATCAAAAGACCTAAAACCAAAGCGGGCTGGCCTCCGAGGTGGATAAGCCGTCCTCTGGGCGGGGTGGCAAGCCGGAAATCATCAGGGAAGGTGGGGGATGGGAGCCTGGAGACCAGCGGCCCGCCAGGTTCCAAGGCCGCGATCCAGATCGTGGCTCCGTCCTGGCCGGCGACTCTCCCGGTCCCCCTTGACGCGCCTGGACTCTCAAATCGTGACGCCGGCTTCGCACTCATCGTTTCTTCCACCGTTTGGCGCTGAGAAAACCTGATGGATCGCCGCCGGCCTTCCACATATATGGACTGGACATGTTTACAAATTAATTATTAAGATTGATGCACCACCATCACACGTGCAAGGCCGATCCTTGCGCCATAGCCGCCCACGGCAGGGGGGGTCGACATCATGAAGCTGGGTTTAAGAAACCGCTTTCTTCTTCCCACGTTATCTCTGTTAGTCATCGGCATGACCATCATGGCCGGCGTCTCCTATCTGGCCGCCAGCGGCTCCATCAGCGACATGGTGGAGATGTACCTGCGGCAGTTGGTGCGCAACTCCTCCCTCCAGGTATCCGCCTGGATCCTGGACCGCCAACGCGAAGTCCGCACCTGGTCGCGTGATCCTCTGTTCCGATCGGCGGTGGGCGACGGGGCGGAGACCGCCCGCTACGTGGTCAGCTCCAACTTCGAGCGCATGACCAAGGAGTATCCCATCTACGAGGTTCTTAACCTGGTGGACAAAAACGGCCTGGTGGTGGCCTCCAGCAAGCGCGATCTGGTGGAGTCGACCAAGGTCGACGACCGCGACTATTTCAAGCAGGCCATGCAGGGCAAGGGCAACGTCTCGGAGGTGCTGGTCAGCAAGGCCAGCGGCAAGCCGGTGGTGGCGGTGGCCGAGCCGGTGCGCATGCGCGCGGTGGGTGGCGGCGACGCCGACTCGGGGGAGGTGGCCGGGGCCATCGTGGCGGTGGTGGACCTGGACGCCTTCGCCAAGGCCTACATCGACCCCATCAAGCTGGGTGAGACCGGATACGCCTACGTGGCCGACAAGACAGGCAAGATCCTGGCCCATCCCGACAAGAGCAAGATTCTCAAGCTGGATCTGAAGGACCTGGATTTCGGCAGGAAGATGCTGGCCGAAAAGTCCGGGGCCTTGGAGTACCAGTTCGAGGGCATCGCCAAGCTGGTGGCCTTCGAGGAAGAGCCCAAGATGGGCTGGATCCTGGCCATCACCGCCAACCGGGCGGAGGTCCTGGCCCCGGCCCGGAGCCTGGGGTTCATCATCCTGCTGTTGGGCCTGGCGGTGGTGGTGGCGGCTGGGGTGGTGATTTTCCTGGCGGCCGGGTCAATCGCCAAGCCTATCAACAACTTCACCCAGGGTCTCAACGACGCGGCCACCCAGGTGGCCCTGGCCTCGGGGGAGGTGGCCAACAGCAGCCAGGGGCTGGCCCAGGGCACCAGCGAGCAGGCGGCCAGCCTGGAGGAGAGCGCGGCCTCGCTGGAGCAACTGGCCTCCATGACCAACCGCAACGCGGAGAACTCCAGCCAGGCCAAGGGGTTGATGGACGAGACCACCAATCTGGCGGTGAAGGCCAACGCCTCGATGAAGGATCTGCGGGCGGCCATGGTGCAGATCAGCC